>NZ_JBSFYR010000007.1:0-153045 GCF_053599875.1 Streptomyces sp. NPDC005151
TGCGACGAGTGCAGCCCGTACCTGCGCAGCACCTTCCCCCGCTCACCCTCGGGGGCGGCCTCGTACTCGGCGAGGACCTTCATCTTGAAGTCCGCAGTAAAGCTGCGGCGCTTGGCCTTGGCGGGGACCTGGGGATCCGGGCGGGAAGTCACTTCTCCAGCATCCCCCGCCCGCCGGGCTGAGGTCACAACGGTCATCGGTACAGCACTACTCGTCTCTCCGCCCAGTCAGATGTTTCCGGGTTCTCCCCGACTCACCTGAGGTTGTCACAGAGGGCAGCGGCCAGTACGTCACAGGCACGAACCGGTGTCGTAGGCAGTGGCGAGGACGTCCGCCGACTCGAAGAGACGACAACGCGGACACTGAGGTTGTTTCATAGGTGACCACCTATGAAACGGGCCAGATCGTGACGTCATGGCGTCGTGCCGCCACGACGTCACGCCCGGCGGGCGCCCGCGGCTCGACGTCTTCCTGTGTTCCTACTTCCGGCGTCGGCGCGACCCGCACGGTGGACCCCGTCCCCGGCCTGAGTGAAGAAGGCGCCGGCCGCCGGACCTCGGGGGTCGAGAATCGGGAGGCGGAAGCCCGGAGCGGACCGCATTGGATTGATGTTCAAAAATGCCCTGGTTTGCGCGACTTCTGCCAATGGGCCGGAGTGGGGAGACGCAGACGACCATTTTCGCCCCCTCTGGCTGATCGGATTCCGAGTTTGAGCAGGAGCCGAGCGGAATGCGGGTCAGCGCCCCTGCATCAGGAGGTGGAGCAGTGTCACCACACCGACGCCGACAACGAGAGCTGTGCCGAACGAGGGGTGCTCGAAGGCCACGTACACGGTGCTCCCGCCCACAAGCATGAGTAGTACCGCCCGCTGATCTAGCTGCCCATTCATCCGTGAGGCCTCCCTGCGTTTACGCCGCCATCGCTGTCACAGGGAAACAACGACTGGAATTTAGACAGAAATCCCAGCCGATTTCGCATTATTCCGATCGTGCAGTACAATCCGGCGCTTCCGTCAGCCCCGGTTACGCCGACGGGCACTACCCATCCAGCCCTGACCAACGCGATCAAACGGCGATGACGCAAGCTCTCGTCCGCCAAGGTTCGGTGGCACGCGGTCAAAGTTCGATGGCACTGGACACCCTCCCCCTGAGGGGGCGGTGCGCCCGACCGTTTCCGCCCCCAGAGTTGATTGGAGAGAGGTCCCACGAAGGGATGCGGCGGCGAAGATCGGTAACCGGCCTCACAGTCGACGCTCTCCCGGCTGTTCTCTATTGCCCGCGTGTGATTGGACGTTCGGGGAGATCCAAGGGGCCCACAGGGGCACACAGCGGTTTCCGCAGGTCGGCGGCCTGATCGCCGGTGACTCGTGGGACGTGTGCCCGATCTGCCTGATTCCGAGCGGAGCACGACCAGGGGACAGCCGTCTCCCACGGGAGACACCGGGGACGGCGGCGCGGGCGGGTGGCTTCTTCCTCCCACGAGGGCGGCGAGCCCGAGACGCGAGCGCGGTGATCCTGTATCTCGCGCGCGATGGGTCGGTCCCGGAAGTCCCGTGCAGCCCGCGACTGGCTCTGTTCACGTCGCAAAGCAGCGTTTTGACGGCAGTTCGGGAGGCAGTGCCCGCGCCGGATGTTTACGACTCGGGCAGCAGCTCGGTGGTGACCGAGGAGGAGCCGTCTGCCGCCGGTCCGGAGCCCGCCCCTACAAGACAGGCCGCCGCCCGCGTACCGGGCGTTCCACACACTTGAAGACTTCGAGGCCTCGATCGTGGCTACGGGGAAGGCGTCTGATGCCCCCCCAGACGCCCACGAGCGAGAAGTTCTTGCACTCCAGAGCATCACATCAGCGCCTCTCCGCCCCATAACCCACGTAGGGGTGTGACCGAGATACGCGTCAAAGGGGCAACGGGATGATCTTGAAGCCCTGAGCGCCAGTCGCCCGTCACCCATTCGGCTCAGTGTCGTTGGTGGTGATGTTGAGCGTCGTCTGGGGCCTGGGGTGGGTTGTGACATCGATTGAACGGACCGCGTATCCGCGGTTCAAGCGGCTGATCACCGCGCATGAGCTGCATCTGTTCTTCTCCCCGAGCCGCGATGAGCTGGAGTGGGCGGCCGATGCCACGGACTGCGATGAGCATCTGCTGGCGCTGCTGCTGATGCTGAAGTCGTACCGGCGTATGGGGTGTTTCCCCGCGCTGAAGGACGTCCCGGAGATGGTGGTGGACTTCGTCCGGCGGGCGGTGGAGCTGCCGGAGGGCACGCTGCCGGTGTACCGGGCGGAGCGGACCGCCAAGCATCACCGGGGCCTGGTCCGCAAGCAGGCCGGCGTGACGTACGACCAGGCCAAGGCCCGGCAGATCGTCGAGCAGTCGATCCGCAAGGAAGCCGCGGCGAAGAACCGTCCGGCGGACCTCATCAACATCGCGCTGGAGAAGGTGGTGGAGGCCGGGCTGGAGCTGCCGAAGTTCTCCACCTTCGACAAGTTGGCCTCGAAAATCCGCACCGAGGTGAACGCCTCGATCTGCGCGGGTATCCACGACCGCATGAGCGCCGCTCAGCGGGCCGGGCTCATGCGGCTGCTGGAGGAGCGCGACAGCGACGGGACGACGCTGTTCAACCGGCTGAAGAAGCCCGCCAAGGGCCCGACCTGGTCGCACTTCAAGAACCTGACCAAGCGTCTGGAATGGCTGGACGAGCTCGGCGACACCGATGTGTGGATGGACGGGGTCGCCGCGGGGAAGATCACCGATTTCGCCGGGGAGGCGGACGCGGCGGACGCCTCGGAGCTGCGGGACTTCGTCCCCGTCAAACGCATCGCGCTGGTCGCAGCCCTGACGCACAAGGCGAGAATGCGGGTGCGGGACGACCTGGCGACGATGTTCTGCAAGCGCTTGGCGACGAAGATCAAGAAGGCCAAGGCGGAGCTGGAGGAGATCCGGCTCGCCGAGCGGGAGATCGTCGAGGCTCTGATCGGGAACTACCGCACGGTGCTCAAGCACATCGACGAGGGCAGCCCGGCCCAGGATGCGCTCACGAAGGCCGCGGCCATGACCGCCGAGGCCCGCCAGGCCTTGGAGGGCCTGGACGAGGGGGCGTCGGTGGACGAGGTCGCGACGCGGCTGGAGGGCAGGGTCTCCCCGGCGGTCCTCGCTCTGGTGAAGGCCCAGGTGGTGCAGGCCGGCGGATTCGGCGCGGTCACCCGCGCGGTGGAGGGCTTCGGTGGGTTCGCGAAGCAGTACGAGCAGATCGAGAAGGTCTCTGCCCATCACGGCAACTTCTGGGAAGTGCTGCTGTACGGGCAGATCGGCCGGGACCGGGCGGTGATGTTCGACCTGGCCGACAACGACAAGCTGAAGTTCACCGCGACCAGCGAGGACAGCCGGGTACTGGATGCCCTCGCGCACGCCCAGCGGCACCAGGCGGCCCGCGGCGAGTACATCACCGCCTTCAACGAGGAGGGCAAGGAGGTCGACATCTCCTTCGCCACCCAGAACTGGCGCAAGGCCGTGGTCGACAAGACCCGGACTGGGCAGTTCGTGCGCAAGCACTTCGAGGCGATGGTCTTCACCGCGCTCGCCGAGGAACTGCGCACCGGCGACGTCGCGGTGGTCGGCTCGGAGGAGTACGCCGACTGGTCCGAGCAGCTGCTGGCCTGGGAGGTCGTCCAGGAGACGCTGGGGTCCTACCTGGTGGAGGTCGGCCTCGCCGAGGCGGGCGAGAGCGCCGATTTCGACGCGATGTTCTTCCGCCGGCAGCTGGAGGACAAGCTGCGAGGCGCCGCCGCGGCAGCGGACGCCGGGTACCCGGAGAACGACAGCCTGGTCATCGATCTGGAAACGGGCATCCCCTCGCTGAAGGCGTTCAGGGCGGACGGCCAGCGGCTCTCGGCCAAGCGGCTGGAGCAGGAGATCAAGGCGAGGATGCCGGAGCGTTCCCTGATGGGGATCGTGGCCCGGACCGCGTACTGGGTGGAGTGGTGGCGCCGTTTCGGCCCCCCATCGGGCAACGAGCCCAAGCTCAGCGACCCCTTGGGCCGCTATGTGATCGTCACGTTCGTCAAGGGCACCAACATGGGCCCGTACGAGGCCGCCCGACACATCCCCGGCGTGAGCGGGCACGAGCTGTCGTACGTCGCCAACAAGCACTTCTCCATCGTGCTGCTGAACGAGGCGATCTCCGACCTGGTGAACGCGCACGCCCGCCTGGACATCTCGCAGGCATGGGGCGACGGGACCGCCGTCGCGGCGGACGGCACCCACATGGACACCTATCTCGACAACCTGCTCTCCGAGACGAGCGTCAGGTACGGCAAGCCGGGCGGGATCGCCTATCACCACGTCTCGGACACCTACATCGCGCTGTTCACGCACTTCATCCCGTGCGGCGTGTGGGAGGCCGTCTACATCATCGAGGGCCTGCTGAAGAACACCAGTGAGGTGCAGCCGACCACCGTGCACGCGGATACCCAGGGCCAGAGCTTCCCCGTCTTCGCGCTCGCTCACCTCCTGGGCTTCGACTTGATGCCCAGGATCAGGAACTGGAAGGAACTGACCTTCTACCGGCCCTCCAAGCAGACGGAGTACGTGCACATCGACGCCCTGTTCGGCGAGCCGGGCAAGAACGTCATCGACTTCGACCTGATCGAGTCCCAGTTCCGCCACCTGATGCGAGTGGCCGTCTCCGTACGCGAGGGCACCATCTCCTCCTCCACGCTGCTCAAGCGCCTGCGCTCCGGGTCGAAGAAGAACGCCACCTACGCCGCCTTCCGCGAGGTCGGCCGCGTGATCCGCACCGTCCAGCTCCTGCGCTACCTCTCGGACGCGCCACTGCGCCGGCGGGTGACCGCGGCGACCAACAAGGTCGAGTCGTTCAACCGGTTCTCCCAGTGGATCGGCTTCGGCAACCGCGGCGTCATCGCCGACAACGACCCCATCGAGCAGGAGAAGACGATGAAATTCAACGCCCTGCTCACGAACATGGTGATCTTCCACAATGCCCTGGACATCGCCGAGATCATCCGCCAGCTGCTGGAAGAAGGCTGGGAGATCGACCCCGAGGACCTGGCCCACATCTCGCCGTACCTGACCGAGCACGTCAACCGGTTCGGCGAATACAGCACGCACGAACTCGGTATCCAGCCGGAAGCGTACGACCCGAAGCTTAACGTCGACTTCACCCCGCTCCGTGAGCAGAGTCTGATCGCCGTCGGCCTCGGTCAGGCTGCTTGACCCAACGTTTTCGCCTTCGCGGCCGCCCTATTTTTTGGATCGGGATGCGGGTCGGCTATGTGGTGGGCCGCAGGAAGCGGACGACGGCGTCTTTCTCCATGTCGACTTCCCACTGGATCTGAGGGGGGACAGGTTCGAACGCATCCACCTTGATGGAGCGCGCGCCGTAGCCACGGCTCCAGGTGGCGATGGCCATGCCGTCGGCGATGACGGTCGGCCGGATGAGGCCGCCTCCTGGCCAGACGCGGGCCTGGTGGAGAGCGGGGACGGACATCTCGCGAGTGCGGTAGCCGATCAGGTAGTTGTCGTAGGCGGGCAGCATGCGAACGTCTGGAGTGTCAGACGGGCCCGGGAGTTCCTCCACCCGTCCGACGAGCATGGTCAAGCCGCCGTACTCGGTGATCACGCCGGATTCCGCCAGCAGTTTCCAGGCCCTACGGGCCCAGGTGACCGGCAGCCCGGACCAGGCGGCGAAGTCCTCCAAGGTGGCGGGGGCATACGCGGCAAGGTAGCGACGGGCCAGCTCGGCGAGAGCAGCGCCTTCCTCCCACCGGGCGCCCCCGGTGGTGGGCAGCCAGTCGTCAAGCATTACATACGTTGCCTCACCGGCGCGCTGCGGACCGTGACAGAGGACGCCAGTGAGTGCCGCGTGGCGGATCAGGTGGAAAGGCTCCTGCCCGTCCGGCGAGATACCGAGGGTGGTGAGGTGCTCAGTCAACTCGGCCCGGGTAAGCGGGCCGTGCGCGGCGAGAACGCGCCGGATGAGATAGTCGGCGCGCTGGCGCAGATCATCGTCCAGGCCCAGCTGCTGGTAGCGGCGGCTGGTTGCGGCAAGAATCCGCGGGGACAGCAACCGCAACACCCAGCGGGCGTCGTCGCTGGGAATGGTGTGCAGGGTGCCGCGCATGTACCAGCCGCGGACGATACTCCGCTCTTTCTCGTATGTCGTGCGGATGGCCTGGGCGGTGATGTCCCGGCCGCGTACCCGGATGCCCAGGTCGGCGGCCGTGGCGTCCTGGGCCTGGATAGCGAATACCCGTCGGACGACCGCCTCGGCAGAGTCCTCCCGTGCTCCGCCGGCCAGGGCCTGCGCACAGGCCCGCAGCCGGCGGATGCTCTCGTGGTCAAGCGTCGGGCTGTGCCTCTCGGCCGGCGCGGTCAGGAGACGGCATTGTCGAGGATGTCGGCGAGTTCGGCGGGCGCGGAAAGCATCGGCCAGTGCCCGGTGGGCAGGTCGAAGCGCCGCCACGGCGACTGGTTCAGGTAGGCCAGCATCGGCACCCCGGCATCCAGCAGCCCCGTGAAGTCATGGCACGCCACCAGGACACGGTCCGCACCGGGACCGGGCTCGGCCGGGCCGGTGAGACGCTGGGTGAAGGTACCGAACGGCTGAGGGGTGGCACCCGTGCGCAGAGCGTCCAGCTGGCCCTCATCGAGCCCGTCGAGGCTGCTGGACAAGCCCAGGACCTCAAACGTCGGCATCGGCAGCCGCCACCCGTCGCCAGACGCGTCGACCTGCTGGCGCAGCTGGTCCGCTGCCTGCGGTGGCATGAGGTCGAGCATGCACATGCCCGCGGCAAATGGGGCGCTGTCCACATAGACCACGCGCTCCAGCCGGTCACCGAGACGTCCAGCTGCCCCGGTCACCGGAGCAGCCGCGTAGCTGTGGGCGACCAGCGTGACGTCGCGCAGATCGTTCCGCTCGACGAAGCCAGTGATGTCCGCGATGTGCGTGTCCAGATCTGTCTCGGGTCCGCCCTGGTCTGCGTGCTCGGACAGGCCCGTCAGTGTCAGCGGCAGCGCCGTGTGACCACGCTCCTGCAGAGCGCGAGCGGTGTCTTCCCAGGCCCACGCCCCGAGCCAGGCGCCGGGAACGAGTACGAAGGTGGCCATGTGATCTCCCAGAAGTAGGTGCTGCCGGGAGCGTAAGGTCGATACAGGACAGAATCCGCCCTGAAATGCCGAGTGATCCATGTCGCATCCCCTCACCCGCGTGCTGACCCTGCTGGAACTCCTCCAGTCCAACGCCCGGCTCACCGGGGCGGAGCTGGCAGACCGCCTGGACACCGACGTCCGCACCGTGCGCCGCTACACGGCCCACCTACGCGACTTGGGCATCCCCGTGGAGGCCGAACGCGGCCGCTACGGCGGCTACCGACTGGCCCGCGGCTACCGGATGCCACCTCTGGTCCTCACCAACGACGAGGCCCTCGCCGTGGTCCTTGGCCTGCTCGCGGCAGAGCGTCTGGGCATGGGGACTGCCGCGCCGGCCAGTGCCGGTGCTCTGGCCAAGATCGAGCGGGTGCTTCCGCACGCCCTGCGCGAACCGCTCGCCGCCATGCGGGAAACCCTGTCCTTCACCGCCAACGCCGTGACCGGTCAGGCACCCGGAACCGGCGTCCTGCTGGCCCTGGCCCAGGCCTCCCGCGCCCACACGACTGTCGGCATCCACCACCAGTCCTGGTGCCGGGAACACACCGAACGCGACATCGACCCCTACGGCGTGGTCTTCCATACCGGCCGCTGGTACGTCGTCGGCCACGACCACCTTCGCGACAGCCTGCGTACCTTCCGCATCGACCGCATCACCTCCGTCACCGCCCGAGCCGACAGCTTCACCGCACCCGACGGCTTCGACTCCGTGGCCCACCTGACCTCGACCCTCGCTCAGGGGCCCTACCGCTGGCAGGTCGAGGTGACGATCCATGGCCCCCTCGATGAGATCGCTCGCCGGCTACCTCGCTCAGCGGTGACCCTCACCGCCCAGCCCACCGGCGTTCTCATGCACGCACGGGCAGAACGGCTGGACGGTATGGCCCACATGCTCGCCTCCCTGGAGTGGCCCTTCACCATCCACCATCCCGACGAACTACGGCAGGCGCTCATGAATCTGGCCGCCCAGCTCACCGCAGCCGCCCAGCGGAGACCGGAAGAACTACCGCAGTAAATACCGGATTTACTGCGACGGAGCCCTGGCCGTGATCGTCGCGACCTGCGGCGGACCGTTCCGGCTTCCAGGGCGAGATGTACGCATTTACTGCGGCGTCACTGTGCTGACCACGCGTAAAGCCGCATCAGGTGTCAGCTCCCGGAGGCGGCTGCACGGATGACCGGAGTCGGCTGCACGCGCTGACGGCGGGTTCCGTCTCCAGCCCCCGCCCCTGCTCGGAGGATGGCCGATTCTCCGGGGAGCTCTACGAGGCGCGGTGGCCAAACTCAGCCAGCACCCGTCGGGTCTGCTTCTGTTGGTGTGCCACGGCCTACGGTCAACGCCCAACGCACGGCTGGGGACGCCTCGACGGACACGTCTCCACTGCGCTCCACCCCTGACAGCGCCAGCTCGTTGGAGACGGTGCTGACCTGGTCAGCACCACACTCCAGGGGGAAGGAGACGTGCACGGGCCGCACCGTCACCGTGATCTTCCCCTCGCCCTGGCAGCTCGCCGCGATGGTGAGGGCGTCACCTTTCTTGCCCTTGCTGTAGGGGAAGCTGGCGTTCCCTGTGGTCACCTTCTGGCGGCCGGCGAGTGATGCCCCAGGGTCCAACTCCGGCGGCTTCAACAGGGAAGGCTGCGTGGTGCCGGGCACGCTGCCGTTCGCTGCCGGGCCCGGCGTCGCGGAGTCGTGGGGCCGCGTGGGCCGACTGGCGTCCGAATGATCCGTCGTGCACGCGGCGACGGACAGAAGTACAGCAGCACACGCGATGCTCACTACCGCACGGGTTCGGCAAGACATATCAGCTCTCCAAGACAGCCCAGCCGACGCGATGCGGCGTGTGGATGATGACCCTGCGCTTGCTGTCCGGCCGGCAGCTGTCGAGATCATGTCAGCGCCCCTGGCGAACCATCAGCCTTCACGTCCTTTCTGAGCAAAACCTGAGCTAGCCGATCAACCAGCGCACGTATGGGTGACCGGCCCGACGCACGCCGGGCACGGCCTCGGCCACCCCGAGGTCTCAGGGCGCGTGACGAGACCGGGGTCCTGCGAAAGCCGTCAGTCAGCCCTCGCCCCTACTGCAGGTAGCGGTGCAGGGAGGTTTTCGGGATGCCGGTCTTGGCGCTGATCTCGCCGTAGCTGGCGCCCTGGCCCTTGAGTAGGCGCGCATACTCGATCTTGTCGGTGGGGTGGGCGACAGGTCGACCGATGCGGCGGCCGGCGGCTTCGGCCACGGCGCGGGCGTGGGCGGCGCGTTCGGCGGTGAAGGTGCGTTCGGGTGGCGAGGAACATTGGAACGAAAACCGGCGTCTGTACGCTCCGTGACGGTCTGCCACGGATATCGCCCTATTATCTGCGGGACTGGGATGCGTCACCTGCGGCGACGTCCTCAAGCCGCTACGCGAAGCGGACCTGTTATCTGTGGCAAGGGGGAAGCGGTGGCCACCGTCGCACAGCTGCCGACCGGCAAGGCGCTCACGGTCCGCATGGCGGCCGACGTGTTCCTTGACTCGCTCGGCAATCCGAACACGGTCCGGAGCTACGCGACCGGGGTGGGCAAGACCGCCGAGCGGCTCGGCGAGGGCCGTCCGCTGGCGACGGTGGCGGACGATGAGATCGGCGAGGCCCTGGAACTGCTGTGGGGCACCTCGGCGGTGAACACCTGGAACGCGCGCCGGGCATCGGTGCTGTCCTGGCTGAGCTGGTGCCGCGAGCGCGGCCACGACGGACCGGCCGTCCCGGTGTGGGCGAAGCGGATGGCGGTGCCGGACTCCCAGACTCCGGCCCGCTCGCGCATGGCGATCGACCGGCTGATCGCGCGGCGCGAGGTCCACCTGCGGGAGAAGACGCTCTACCGGATGCTTTTCGAGACTGCCGGGCGGTCGGACGAGATCCTGGGCGTCAACATTGAGGAGCTGGACTTCGCCGGGCGCCGCTGCCAGGTCAAGGCCAAGGGTGCGAAGACGAAGACTCGTCGGCGCGGCCAGGCGCGGGAGGACTTCGTTCTGGAGACCGTCTACTGGGACGCCGGCACCGCCCGGCTGCTGCCCCGTCTACTGAAGGGCCGCACCCAGGGGCCGGTCTTCGTCACCCATCGCCGTCCCGGGCCGGGCAAGGTCGTCAGCTCCCGCGACGTGTGCCCGGACACCGGCTTCGCGCGGCTGTCGTACGGGCAGGCCCGCGCGCTGCTGGATGAGCACACCGCCGTACGAGGTGTGGGCACGGGCTGGGACCTGCACGAATATCGCCACTCTTCGCTCACACACCTTGGGGAGGCGGGTGCGAGCCTGTTGATGCTGATGGCGAAATCCCGGCACAAAAAGCCGGAGAACGTGCGCCGCTACTTCAAGCCGTCCCCGGAGGCCATCGCCGAGGTCACCAGCCTGCTCGCTCCCGGCGACAGCCGACGCTGACCTGTGTGGCCATGCCGGTGCCTGGCCCCACCCGCTTCGATCGCGGCCATGGTCTGGCCGCTATCGTCGCCAGATGCCTGAAGCTCCTGAGAAGTTCGACACCGCAATGACCACTTGGCAGGAATGGCAGGACGCTCCCTGGGGCCGTCTGCGCTACGTGATCGCCGAGGCGAACTTGGTCCGCCATCTGGATGGCCTGGGTGACGGGCCGTTGCGCATACTCGACCTCGCCGGCGGCGACGGCGGCGACGCCATGCGTCTCGCGGCCCGCGGGCACCACGTCACCATCGTCGACTACGCCCCGGCCATGCTCGCCGCCGCGACCGAGCGAGCTTCGGCGGGCGGTCTGACGGAGCTGATCACCTGCGTGCAGGCCGACGTGACCGCTCTGCCCGCTGACCTCGCCGCCGGACAGTTCGACGTGGTGCTGTGCCACAACCTCCTTCAGTACGTGGACGACGTGCCCGGCACTCTCGCCACGGCCCTCGCACCCCTGAAGCGCGGCGGCCTGTTCTCGGCGATGGCGATCAACCGGCATTCGGCGGCCCTGAACATCACCGTTCGCGAGATGGCCCCAGCCGCCGCACTGGCCGCACTCGACACTGACCAGGCCCGAACGCAGATGTTCGACTCAGCGCTGACCCTGTACACGGCCGAGGAGATCATCCCTGTCCTGCACAGCCTTGGCTGTCAGGACGTGCAGCACTACGGCATCCGCAGCTTCTGCGACTACATCACCGACGACGCACGAAAGTACGACCCGGCGTTCTACGCCGACCTCGAACGACTGGAACTCGCCACTACCGCGCGCCCGCCCTACATGCACACCGCTCGGCTCTTCCAACTGACGGCGCGGAAACGGGACAGCTGACCGCGCCCCCGGTGCCCTGGTGGCGGGCTCGTGCAGTCACGCCCGCCACCAGTCTTGCTACTCCTCCACGGCGTCCGGGTCTCGCAACGGCCGCATGCCCCCGGGCAGGTCCGGCAGGGAGAAGGAGTAGCGGCCCAGCATGTTGATGTGGTGGCGGACGAAGGGCGAGAGGCGGGCCACGTCCTCGTCGCGGACATCGAAGCCATCGTTGCGGAGCTGGGTAACGGCGGCGTCCATGTAGCGGGTGTTGAACAGCACCAGGGCGTTGAGCACGAGTCCCAGCGCGCCGATCTGGTCTTATCCGAACTAGCCCAGCTCGGCGGCAGGTCCGCCTGCGAGCCGTCGGTCACCACGGAAAGTAGTCGTGAAGAAGTTGGGTGGACGGGTTCCGTCGGGCGTGTCGTGCACGTCGTCCGCGCGCGTTTCGCGGTCTTACTGGGAGAACGCGTAGGTCCGGACGGGGTCGAGGTGCAGTTCGAAGGGCCCGAAACAGTCGGCCGCGAGGGTCGCGACCGGAGCGCCGCAGGGGCAGGCATGGTTGAGTCCCTCGTCGCCTGTTGGTCCGCAGCACCCGCTGCTGTTCTCCCAGTTGGGCAGTGGCTGAAGGTCGGCGGCGTCATCGGGGTGCACCAGCACCGTGTTTCGGCTGCCGGCCGAGATGACGAAGCCTGCTTCACGGCAGACCACGGGGCCGCGCGACTGAGCCGGCTTCGGGTTCTCCTGACTGTCCTGCACGACGTAGGGAGGTCCCCAGGGTTCGGGATCGATCGCGTAGTGGCCCCGCGGAACGGTGGAAGGTGCCCGGCGTGTCTCCTTGTCCCGGTCGCGCTCGTCGTCTGAGACGTCAGGGACGGCGGCAAGCTCGGCCAGCTTCGGCGTGATCTCGGTGCCGCACTTGGAACAGAGGAAGACGGTCATCCCCTCGTTGTAGTGCTCAGGACTGCCCCTTCGCATCCTCGTTTCGCTGCTCGGAGTCGATGCGCGCGACGACGCCGCGGAGATCGGGCATGCCCAGGTGGACGGTGGTGTGCCGGGCCGCGAGATCGCGCATGGCGGCGAGCTTCTGCTCGGCGGCGGCGAGGCTGGCCTCGATCGCGGCGACTTCGCCGAGCCAGCCTTGTTCCTTGGCTTCCTGGAGCCGGTCGAGCAGGTTCGCGTGGATCTCCTCCAGGCGGGGCATTTGCTCGGGATCGGGCCGCAGGACAGGGCATCTGATGCAAGCGTGCTCATGGACGCACGGGGTGCCGAAGTCGCGTGCGCAGACGCCCAGCGCCACTTTGCGCAGTTCGAAGTGGGCCAGAAAGTCCTGCCACTCCTGCGCGGTGGGCTCGCGGTACTCCTCCCCGGGCCGCAGGGTTCGGCGGCGGGCGATGAAGGACCGGTGGTGGTTGATGACGTCCTCGGGATAGATCGCGGCATAGCCGAGAGTCGTGTCGACCCTCCGGTGGCCGCAGATGCGGGCGGCGATGTGTGGGGGCAGGCCGGAGCGGATGGCGTCCGTCACGAAGATTCTCCGGAAGTCGTGCGGCGTGTAGTGCAACTGCTCATCGCCAGGCCCGGTCAGCCCGCTCGCGGCAAGGGCGTCGTTGAGGCAGGTGTAGATGTAGTTGCGCGGGATGGCCCGGTCCTCCGGGCCGCAGCGGCGCTGGAAGAGGAACGGCATCGGTGCACTCCAGAGCCGTTCCAGACTGTCGTAGGCGGAGACCAGGGGCATGGCCTGCTGCCCGCGCCGGACACGGTGGATGATTGCTGTCATCACCTCGCCGAGCTCTGGCGAGACCAGCAGCAGCCGCTCTTGGTCGAGCTTGGACGGGGCGACCTGGAGCATGGGCACGATCTCGCCAGTGGTGGGCAGCTGGTAGGCGACGAAGCTGTGGTGGGTGAGTTCGAGGGCTTCCTCGATCCGCACGCCGGTGTGGCGAAGGACCTCGACGATGGCCCAGGCCCAGAAGGCGCGTTCCTCTTCCACGGTCAGGTCCCGGCGCCGACCGGTGGCGGGGTCGTCGGCGTAGATGCGGGAGGACACCCCGGCGCGGCGGAGGAGGATCTCGCCCGCCGGGGTGGTGAACGGGGCTCCGGCCGGTGTCCCCCGCCCGGCGGCGAGACGGGTCTGGGCGTTCTTGAGCTGGCGCTCGACGGCTTTGACCAGGGCCGGGAGTACGGGAAGCAGGGTGCGGGTGCGCTGGTCCATGGCCGCCTTGCGCCGGGCGCGGTTCTTGCTGTGGTCGGTGTCGCTGTCGCGGACCGGGCAGGGTGCCACCCACGGACCCCAGCGTGTCGGCTCGTCGGCGGCCCAGCGGGCGAGATCTTGGTAGAACGTGCGGACCCAGCTGAACACGGTGTGCGTGTTGACCCGCGGCCGGATGGGGGTGCCGTGCCGGTCACGGACCATGCGGACGCGCTCGCGCCAGGCGGTGACGGTGTCGGCGTCCAGCCGCAGCGAGTCGATGCCGGGGTGGTGTTTCTCCAGGTCGCGCCAGAATAGCCCGGCCAGGGTGCGGGCCATGTCCTCCAGCGTGGTGTAGTCGACGTCCACCGCGCGCTCGGTGAGGTAGTCGACCAGGAGGTCGCGTATCGCGGTGCAGGTGATGCCCTGCCGGTCGACCAGGGCTGCCGGTGTCAACTGCCCCGGCAGCATCACCGTCTTCAGTCGCGCGGGGGCGTCGGGACCGAAGACGCCGAGGCCCGCGAGGAGCGCGTAGAAGAGGTGCTTGCCGTGGTAGCCGTTGGTCTGGTGCTCGCCGATGGCGTGCTGCAACTCGACGCAGTCGCCGATGGTGACGTCGTGGACGGTCCCGCCCTTGGAGGCCACGATCCAGGTGACGCGGTTGAGCGCGTTGTTGCAGTCGTTGGATCCCGCGTGGCCGGTGGCCGTGTACTGGTCCTTGAGCGCCGTGAAACCGTCGGGATCAGTGACGCTGCGGATGTGCGCCAGCAGTTGCGAAGGGCGCTGCCGCAGTAGCCACCGGTAGGCGGGGCGTACGACTTGGCCGCCCAGCAGCGGGATCATGCCGCAGCACAGATCGGCGCGGTCATACTTGCGTGCCCGCTGGTGCTCGGCGAGCCACTGCATCGGCAGCCGCGTCCACTCCCGGCCGGCTTCCTCGGCTCCGCTGGCCATCCAGCGCTCCTGCCAGGTGCGGCCGGGCTGGTCCTCCAGCCAGTCCAGCAGCTTGATCAGACCGCGGTGCCGTGTGCGCAGGTTGGCGTCGCTGTCCGCGGTGAACGGCAGCGCGAGTGTGCGCTCCAGCACCTGTTCGCGCGGTTCCTCCGTCTGCCACCAGGCCGCCGGCGCTTCGCGTTTCTCCTGACCGGGAGGCAGGGGAGCGTGGCGGACGGGGGCGGAGGGCCGGACAGCCACGGTCGCGGTGGTCATGCCGGGCCTCCACCAAGGGCGGCCGTGCCGAGCAGCGTCTGGAGAACCTCGGAACGGTAGCCCGGGGCAGGCATCACCGGTTTGACGGGCTCCGCAGCCTGCCGGGCATGATGGGCCAGCACGTGCGCGACGACCTCGTCCTCGGCGGGTTCGAGGTACTGCTCCGTGGTGCTGATGTGGAGATGGCCAAGGACCCATTGGACGTCGGTGAGCGAGAGCTTGGGGTCGCGCACCATCCGTTTGGCCGCGCTGTGCCGCAGGTCATGCAGGGTCCAGTTCGCTCCCAGGGTCTCGTTGGCCCGGGTGAACACCATGCGTGCCGCGTCGTAGCTCAACGGCCTGATCGGGCGCCGGAGGGTCCACCACAGTGGCTCCTCCGGCCCGTCGAGGGCCTGCGGGCGGATCTGCTGCTGGTAGAGCCGCAGCCATACGAACGCGTCGCTGGAGGCGGGGATCCACTGCAGGGCCCGGGAGCCCTTGCGGATGACGCCGATCGTCTGGTCACCGGGGCTGACCCGGTCCCGGCTGACTCCGAGGAGTTCCGAGGCGCGCGGGCCGGCCGAGATGTAGAAGGCGACCAGCGCGCGGTCACGGTGTGAGGGCAGGGCTGCGAACAGTTCGTTAAATGCCTGGTCGGGGATGCCGCGCGGGGTTCGCCGGGGTTCCTTCGGCTGGTAGGGAGCCCGGCGGGCAGGGTGCTTGAAGGCGTGCATCGGGTTGTGGTGGGCGTTGAGGTGCTCATCCTCGGCGCGCTTGGTCTTCGGGAACGGGTTGAGCAGCGGCCGTCCGTGCATGTCGCGGTGGTACTCGTAGAAACTGCGGACCACCGCCCGCGCGTGCCTCCGGGTGCGTGCCGCGTAGTTCTCGCCCGCGTACCGCTTGCCGGTCACCGGATTGACCGACCCGGGCGCCGGGGCGTCCGGCCGCCGGGGCCGCGGCGGCTTCTTGACCATCTTCAGCCACAGTGCGAAGTCTCGGGCCTCCACCCGGCCGGCCCGGTCCCACGACACGTCGACAGCCCACAGGAACCGGAACCAGACCAGCAGCTCGTATGCGTACGAGCGGAGCGAGGCCGGGCTGTCGTCGTCGGCGAGCATGTCGAGCAGGAACTCGCTGACCGCCGCCACCTCAATCCCGTCCCGGTCGAGCAGCCGGTACGGCAGCGACGGATCGCCGGTCTCCTCGACCCGGCCGACCCTCGGCACCGTGAGCGCCGTGACGTCCCGTAACTGCATGCCCTCTTGCACCTGAGCCTCCACGAGCTGCTGTGATCTCCAACAGCTCGTGATAACAGCACATCAGGACGGTGGTGTGGCAGGGCTTCCGAGGCAAGCTGACCGGCCCGGTGCTTGGTCCCGTCACCGTGTGTCGATCTCCGGAGGCTCGTCGGCTCACCCCCCGGTAGTTCGGTCAACAGGTCCTCCATGCCGTCCTGGTAGCGCTGGTAGAGCTGCCCGGCCCGACCGTGGAAGATCTTCCGGGCGAGCGCGTGGCGGCCTTCTTGAAGGTTGGCCTGCACCTTGATCTTCCGCCGGTACGCGGGTTCGTCAGCCAGCCGCAGGATGTGCAGGGTCTTGGCGATCCGCCCGTAGTGGGCGATCGCGTCACCGAGCGGGGTGGGCCGGCCGTCGCGCGAGAGCATCCGGATCACGTCGTAGGCCCGGACGGCTCCGGTGTGGATGGAGCCGATGATCCGCAGGATGTCCTCCCAGTGCCGCTCTATCCGGACCAGGTCGACCCGGCCGCGGGCCGCGTCCTGGAAGGCGCCGTAGCCGGCGGTGCGGTCGATGCGCCACATCTTCTGGTCCGGCAGGTCGGCCAGCTGCGGCGCATAGGTGAACCCCGCCAAGGTCAGCAGGCCAAAGACAATGTCGGAATACGAGGCGGTATCCGTAACGATCACGTCCGGGCGTTTGCCGCCATCACGGTCGTACAGGACGTCCAGCACGTACAGCGAGTCGCGCGGAGTGCCGGCTACCACCTTCCCGCCGAGCCCGGCCGCCTGGTCGTTGATCATGTTCAACCAAGTGGCCCCGCCCCGGCGCCCGAAGTACTTCGGGTTCGGGCGGGCGTAGACCGACGGCACCGGCACCACGAACCGCATCCCGTCGACCGAGGCGACCAGACCGCCACCCCACGCACTGGCGAGCGGGATGGCCGCCTGGGTGGCGATCAGCGTGGCATTGGCGGCCCGGTAGGTCGCCAGCCGCAGATACGTCTGGTCGACGTGGGACAGCCGCCCGTACTTCAGCGCGTCGATGCCGCTGATCACCGGGGTGTAGCCGACGTTGCAGCCGTGCGCGACCAGCAGCGCCGCGACGGTGACCGGCAGGTCTTTCAGTCGGGCCTCGCCGCCGGTGACCGAGGTGAACGCCTGGTCCGCGCCGGTCCAGGAGAACACCTCCAGCAGCACCTCCGGCAGATCGACGCGGGGCAGCATCGCGTTCACTGCCGCCCGCAGGTCCAGCAGGGAAGCCGGTTCGGGCTCCGGCTCCAGTGCGGCGAAGTGCAGGCGGCCGTCATCGTCGAAGGAGATCTGCGCGTTGTCCGGCAGCCGGCCCGCCACCTCCCGGTAGGTGCCGTCCAGCAGCGCGGCCCGCGCCGCCAAGTGCCCGTCCGCCCCCGCGGGCAGTCCCAGAGACGCCAGCACGGTGGGCTTGGCCTGCTCCCACGCCTCACCAGCCAGCAACTTCGCCCGAGGGTCGCCCCACTTGGAGGAGTTCTTCGCGAAGATCTCCCGCCGCCGCAGCATGCGGTGGAACTGCTCCAGCACGCAGAACACGTACCCCTTCCAGTCCACCGTCCCCGGCTCCAGGTTCGGCGCGGCCAGCACAAGGCGCCGCCACGACCCGGCCAGCAGCTCGGTGTCGATCTCAGCCGGGCCGACCTTCTTACGGCCCATCAACTCCGGCAGCGACTTCAGCGCAGCCAGCACCGGGGCGCCCTCCGGGGTCGCATCGAAGTCCACGACCTTCACCAGGAGCTTCAGGAACGGCCGCACCGTGCCGAACCGGGTGACCAGCATCGCCCGCCACGCCTGATCCGCATCGGAGTCCAGCGGAGGCGTCAGCTCGAACAGCGAGGCGATCGCGGCGGCCAACTCGCTGCGCGGCACCACCGCCTCGATCTGCTCCCACATCGCCGCCAGCGTCTCCACCTTCGGCGCCTTGATCTCCCCGGTATCGGTGTCGACCTGCTCAGAGGTGGTGTCGAAGACGACCTGGAACGCGGTCGCCAGCTTCGCCCCGGCCCGCTCGACCCTCGGCAGGGTCTTCATCTTCTCCTTGGCCGTCTCCCGCTCGGCCTTGGCCAGCAGCTTCGTGGCGATCAACACCTCCAGGAGGTCCAGGGCGTCATCGACCGCCCGCGTCGTCAGGTGCACCGCGGTGGCCAGCAGCGTCGCCAGACGTCGCGCGTCGTTGTGGCGCTTGAGCAGCGTCGCCTTGCCGTCCACCCCGTACCGCGACAGCTCCGCCAGCCGGCGCGGCGGTATCCCCGACACGTCGAGCTCCCCCATGCCCAGATCGGTGATCTCCTCCGCCCGGGCCAACGACCATTTCATCTGCGGACCCGACACCCGCACCGGCCCGCGCCGCAGCCGGTCCAGCTCCGAGACCCGCGCACCGGCAGACACCGTCAGCAGCGAGTCCAGCACCGCCCGCTGCCCGGTGTTCAGCAGCCCGTACAGGGTGTCCCACAGCCGCTGATTCGCCGCCTCCCGGACATTGCCCACCAGCCGTGACAGTCGGCTCGCCCCAGGAAGAAGCACCCTGCGCTCGCGCAGCCACCCGGCCGCCGCGTCGAACAGCGCCTTCGGCCCGTCCCCGGTCGTCCAGGCCCGCGCGTCCAGCCACTCACCCAGCTCCGCCGCGACCTCGGCGAAGTCCCGCCAGCCCCCGGCCTCCTGGATCTCCCCGGCATGGCTGCGGGCCGTCCCGTCCCGCTCGCCGTACTCCTTCAGGCACGACGGGTCCTCGATCTCCAGCTGTTCGGCCAGGTACTCGGCCACCTCCGCCGGTACCTGCCGCGGGTCCGGCAGGAATCGGCCCAAGTAGCGCACGCTCGTGAGCTGGACCGCGTACCCGAGCCGGTTGTGCGCACGGCGCTTGGCCTGCACCGCCTCCCGGTCCGCGTCGTCCAAGAAGAAGTACCGCTCCAACTCCGAACGGGACGGCGCCCCGACAAACGCCCCGTACCCAGCCTGCTCACCCGACAGAAACTCGATCGCCACAACAACTCTCCGAAGATCGACAACAGCGACCTGCGAAGGCTCCGGCACGTAATCACCCCAGGTCAAAGCGCCAATCCACGCCAAGAGGGCTTAGCGCACGATCTGACATGGATGTTCCTCAACCCCCGATTCCCTCACCGCTGCCGGGGCTGGTGTCGGAGGGTGGTGGCACAGTGTCCGAGACTGATCGATATGAGGTGGAGACGATGGGTGACTTCTTTGAGCGGATTGTCGACGTTGAGGTGACCGGCGAGGAGGCCGGGCCGCTCGCGGAGCGGATGGTCGCCTGGATGGTCACAGAGGGCCTGATCACGCGTGAGCTGTCCAGCGACGGGGTGTACAGCTTGACCGTGGACGAGGGCCATGTGCCAGGTCCCAACTGGACGCGGGCCGTTGCCGACTCATCGGACCCGGACTGGCTGCCGGGCCCGGTGGCCGTCATCGTCGGGCGCGACTACCACGTCGGCGGTCAGGGAGCGGACGATGCGGAGTACGCCGTCTGCCCGCAGTGCGAAACCAAGACCGTGATCATCAACTATCCCGAGGAGTTCGAGGCGGACGAGGAGGTCTGGCAGCCCTTCAAGGACGGTATCGCCACCTGGAAGGAAACGGGTGAGGGGAGTGCCCCCTGCCCCACCTGCGGTGCCTCGGCCTCGGTCACCGAGTGGCAGTGGGAGTCCAATTTCGCGGTGGGCGCCCTCGCCTTCGACTTCTGGGGCTGGCCGCCACTCTCCGCCAGCTTCTGCGCGACGTTCAGCCAGCAGCTGGGGCACCGCACTGTGGAGCATATGGGCAAGTTCTGACGGGAACCCTCACACCTCAGCGCGGGAAATACACGCAACGTGAGCCACGTTTTCGCAGGTCAAGGAATTCCGTCGGTAGCCCGGTGTAGTGATGACGCCCGTGCTGTGGCGGGCGTACCATTCGCCAACTGAAGCACTGAAAATCGCCAACTGCGGTGCTCAGAACAGCGATCAGGCGGTGGGATTGCCGAGGTAGAGGCCGCAGGCGCAGTCCAGCGCTTCCTCAGGGGGGCCGGCCGGCGAGCCGCTGGGCAGGATGTTGTACAGCGGCGCGCTCCACCTTGATGCCCTGAACCACGCCCGCTCCACAGTGTGTGGGCCGAAGGCGGACGGGATGAAAGCCGGGGTGAGTGGTGGGCTGAGGAACGTCAGCAGAGAGCGGCATTTCTTTGGGGGAGTCGACGCATATCACCCCGTGAGCGAGAGCCAAGCTCAGATGGTCCTCAAGACGTTCCGCTTTTGGTTCCGCAAGCATGGAGGCCGTGCCATGGTCATCTCCACGCGGGAACACGATCGTGTATCTGCGGGGCTACTGCCACCAGTCAGCGAAGGAGACGCACGTGTTTGCAGCAATGCCGCTGGAGGCCAAGATCGCCACAGCAGTCGTGATCATTGCCGTTGTGGGGCTCGCCGCAGCTGCGGTCCGGTGGTTCAGGGCACACGAGCGGTAGGCCGAGGACACTCGACAGCGGCCACGCCTGGACCGCTCCAAGATCGGGCCCCAGATCGGGCTATTGCGGGCAGGCGAGGAGCCAGCCCGATTCGCGGCCAGAGCAAGGGGCCATGATCTCTCGTCCCATGGCAGCTCCAGCCCAAAGCCGCTACACCGACCTCAGCGGGTCACGCGCCGACATGGCTGCTACTAGCCCAGAAGCGGCCTGGAGCCCTCATTCGCGCGGGTCAGGTAAGAGATCGCGGCGGAACGATCGGTGATTCCAAGCTGAGGGCTTGGATGTCAGAGCCAGGTGCGAACCTCCGCCGTCCAAGGGAGACCGGAAGGGGATGAGATCTGGTGGGGGCTTCGGGGTGGGACTACTACGTGCCGTACCAGGAAGACCTGAACGCTGCGCTTCAGCAGCTGCGGCGTGAGGTCTTCGAAACAGGGGACTACTACTGGGTCAACGGTGGCGACTGGCGACCGGAGGAGGAGCGAGAACCTCGACCGCAGACGCTGGAGGAACTGTGGGAGGACGAGTTGGTGCAGGAGGCCGGCACACACTCGATCCTCGACATCTTCCGTGTGCTGGGGCCTGACGACACCCCGGACTACAACACCGTGGAACCCGTAACGGCCGAGGAAGCACGCGAGTTGCTGGGGACGGAGAAGCTGACCCGTGCCCACGTCAAGGACTTCGACGTCTTCCCCCGGTCGCGATGGGTCGGACGATGTGCGGTGCTGCAAGACGACGAGGGCAAGCCCCAAGAGATCCACTTCTGGGGCCACTCCGGTGACTGAATCATCAGTTCAGCGCACCAGGACTGACATCCACACGTGACATCAACGAGGACGTACGCCAGCGCACCCGAGCGCCCAACGGTGACGAGCACGAGCCCATGCGCAGCCCTCGTGAGCGGCCGAGGAACGAACTCCTAAGGCGGGTGTCGACCGGGGGACTGTGCCCGCGCGGGGAAATCACTTCACGCTGGCGGTACGGGCAGGGCATGTGTACGTGCCGTACGTGCCCGCCGCATGCCCGTAGGGAGGGCACGTCGCGGGGAACAGCGGGGGGTCACGGCGACGGCACCGCGGGGCCTGTCCCCGACCGAGTGATGGACACTTCGCTGCGGCTTTGTCGGAGTCCAGACCCCCTACGAACGACTGAAGCAGAAGACGACCCAGGCGTAAGCGATCAATGTCAGTCGCACAGGCCCGGTGCCGGTCGTCACGTTGTCCGTGCTCGCAGGGCTGGTCATCATCGGCGGGATCGGTGCAGTGGCCGTGGGGCTCAGCGATATGCCCCCGCCGCGGACGCTGCCGGTGACGGAGGCGTCGCCCAGCGGGGGGCCCGCGAAGACTGATCCCAAGGAGGAGCCGGCCGCGGAGGAGACGGATGCCGAGGCGGATGTGAAGCTCTCCGGGTGCACGGTGGATCCGTTGACGACGTGGCCGTCCGTGGATGTGGAGATCGTGAACGGTTCCGAGGAGGCGGCGACCTATGTCGTGAACGTGGTGTTCGTGGACGGGGACGGTACGCGCGTCGCGGACGGGCTCGCTGTGTCCGGTGATCTCGCTTCGGGACAGCGCGCCAAGCAGAAGGCGCAGGGGCTCGGCAAGTCTCCCGTGGGTACGAAGTGCAAGGTGACAAAGGTGACGCGGTACCCGTCGGGCGGGTGAGGACGCGGGTCGCCTCGTCGTGCCGGCGGAGCCGCGACAGTTTTTTATGGGCAGGTGAGACCCTGTTCCGGCCTCCCGGTCGTGACCGATCGGGGGGCTGTTTTCATGACTGGCGCCACGTCGACGCCGTCACTCGTACGGACGCGTCCGGGTGGTCGCGCGGGCGGGTGCCACGCAGGGTCGGATTCGTTCAGTTGTTCCGCTCCGGTCAAGGAGACTCCCATGGCACAGTCTGTTCCCGCCCCCGGCTCCCGCCGCACCTCCGACCCTCTGGGGGAGAATCCCTGGGCGGCGGGGGGAGTCATGTTCGCCGGTGTTCTGCTGATGGTGGACGGCGTCATGGGGATCATCAAGGGGATCTCCGGTATCGCGTCCGACGATGTCTACGCGCGCATCAGCAATTACACCTTCAAGTTCGATGTGACGGGCTGGGGCTGGATCCACCTCGTGCTCGGCGTGATTCTCGTGCTCGTCGGCTGGAGCGTTCTCAAGGGTGCCGGCTGGGCCAGGGCGACGGGTGTCGTGCTGGCTGCGCTCAACATGATCGCCAACTTCATGTGGCTGCCCTACCAGCCGATCTGGGCGATCATCTCCATCGCGATCGACGGGTTCGTGATCTGGGCCCTGTGCACCGCCCCTTCGAAGGCGGTCATCTAGTGGCGGCGGGGACGGCGGGGACGGCCGGGACGGCGGGGGCGGCGCGTGCGACGGCGGCAGAGGAGGCCTGGATCCGGGGCTGTCCGCTGCTGCGGTGCTCACCGTGAGCGGCCGTGGCAGGGAAGGCGTGCAGGTGATGGGTGAACCGAACGGGCAGGGGGAAGACCTGGTCGCTCTTGCCGCCGAGGCGTACGTGTACGGGTATCCGCTGGTCGTCGACCTGTCGACGGTCGAGAGATCGATGCAGGAGGGCTTCGGCCCGCTGGCGCCGACCCCGTTCAACCACTTCGCGCACGCGGGGCCATGGGCCGGCCCCGATGTGCATGCCGTCTCCGCCGACAACGACACCGCTCATTCGATCGCTCAGCTGGACCTGTCCGGAGGGCCGATCCGGCTGCATGTCCCGGACACCGACGGGGCTTACTACGTGCTGCAGTTCGTGGACGCCTGGACCAACAACTTCGCCTACGTGGGGCGTCGGGCCACCGGCACGGGCGCGGGTGACTGGCTCATCGTGCCGCCGGGCTGGTCGGGCAGGGAGCCCAGCGGGCTGCGCGGGGTGATCGATGCGCCGACCCCCGTCGTCTCTGTCGTCGGGCGCAATGTCTGCGACGGTCCGGACGACATGACGCGGGTGCGGGCGCTCCAGGAGCAGTACACGCTCACGTATCTCGAACCCGGCACGCACCGGACGGGGCTGCCGGCGCCCGACCCCGACGTACCGGCGGAGCTGCGGTTCTTCGAGCAGCTCAGGGTGTGGATGGCCGACTTTCCACCGGCCGCCGACGACTGTGCGTACCAGGACCGGTTCCAGCCGCTGGGGCTGCTGGAGGAGGGGCCCTCGCCGTACGTCTGCGCCGGTTCCGCGCTCGTACGCGCACTCACCGAGGGGATGGCGCAGGGCAGGGAGCGGGTCGAGGCGGCCGCCCGGCCGAGCACGGTGACGGGCGGGGGATGGGAGATGGATCCGCATCTCTTCGACTACAACCTCGACCACTTCGGGGTGGGGACGATCGACTCCCCGGAGTGGAAGATCGCCAACCGGGAGGCGTCCTACCTGGTCAGAGCGGTGGCGGCGCGCGTGGCTCTGTGGGGGAGCCACGGGTACGAGGCGGTGTGCGCCCACACCTCCCACGACGCCGACGGCAATCCGCTGAGCGGTGCGCACTCCTATGTGATGCGCTTCGACCAGCCGCCGCCGGTGGAAGCGTTCTGGACCGTGACCATGTACGACGCGCCGGACCACCACCCCGTCGCCCACCCGGCGGGCCGGCACTCGCTCGGGGACCGCAGCCCCGGGCTGGTGCGCGGGGCCGACGGGTCGCTGACGGTCCACATCAGCAAGGAGCCGCCCACGGACCCTGCCGCAGCGGCGAACTGGCTGCCCGCGCCCGACGGGGAGTTCCGGCCCGTG
Source organism: Streptomyces sp. NPDC005151 (assembly GCF_053599875.1). Classification (NCBI taxonomy): domain Bacteria; kingdom Bacillati; phylum Actinomycetota; class Actinomycetes; order Kitasatosporales; family Streptomycetaceae; genus Streptomyces; species Streptomyces sp. NPDC005151. The sequence continues at coordinate 24,263 of NZ_JBSFYR010000007.1, forward strand.
CTCAGGTTCTGCATGCCGGGGCGCGCGATCATCGACGGCAGCTATGAGCTCCCCGCCATCGAACTGAGCTGACCCGGGTGTCCCGGCCCGTTGTCAGTGGGGCGGTCCACACTGGAGTCATGTGCCGCAGCATCAAGACCCTTCGCCCGCCCGCCATCCCCGAGGAGGCCACTGAGGAGGACATCCGGGCGGCCGCCCTGCAGTTCGTGCGCAAGGTGTCCGGCTTCCGGGCTCCGGCCGCGCACAACCAGGAGGTGTTCGACCGGGCCGTGGACGAGATTGCCGCAGCGACCGCCAGACTGATGGACGGTCTTGAGGTGCGGGGGGCGGCTGTCAGGACGCCGTAGAAGCCGAAGCGGGTGCTGGAGCGGAAGCCGTCGCGGCGACCGCTCCGGGGCGGCGCATGAGGTACGCGGCGAGGGCGCCTGCCACGAACAGGGCCAGGACCGAGACCGCCGTGCCCAGCCATGTCGTGCCCAGCCACTGGCCGCCGAAGTAGCCGAGGCCCACGCTGTAGCCCGCCCAGGCCACACCGGCCAGCGCCGACCAGGGCAGGAACTCCTTCACCCTGCGGTGCGCGGCGCCCGCGCCCAGGGAGACGACCGAGCGGCCGGCCGGGGCGAAGCGGGCGATGACGACGAGGATGCCGCCGCCGCGGCTCAGAGCCGCGCCGAGACTTTCCTGCGCCGTGGTGAGGCGACGGGAGCGGGCAATCGCCCGGTCCAGGCGGTCGCCGCCGCGCCAGGCCAGCCGGTACGCGACGAGGTCGCCGAGCACCGAGGCGGTGGCCGCGCTCAGGATCAGGGCGAGGAGCGACGGCACCTGGGGGACCTCTCCGGGGCTGCCTGCCGTGCCCACGACCGTGGTCGAGCCAGCGGCGGCGGCTGTCGCAGCGGTGATCACCAGGACCCCGCTGGGGAGGACGGGCAGGAAGACGTCCAGGAGCACCGAGAGGGCGACCACGGCATAGATCCATGGACTGCCGGTCAGCGCACCCACACTCTCAAGCACCTTCTACTCCCCGATTCGTTTCAACGCCGCGACGTCGCAGGGGAGCGGCAGGAGCGGCAGGGCCGGCTGTACAGCGTACGCCTGCCGTTTACCTGAACATCATCAATGTGCGGAGGATGTTGTGTACCTCACGCGTCACGTCTGCACCGTGGGGGAGTGGTGCCCGGCCCTTGCCTACGCGTCGGTGGTCAGTTTCTGGTCCAGTACCGTCTCCAGCTGCGCACCAGCACTGTTCTCTTTGGCCTGAACCAATGTCAGCGCAGCTTTCCGGCCACGCAGGGTGAGGGTCATCAACTGATTGCCGAACCACGGTCCGCCGGTCTTTTGCCACTGGATCGGTGACGGACCCGTCCGTCCGTGCCGCGCCAGTGCTCGCCCCAGCTGTCGTCCCGCCCGGCTCCAGCCGAAACGGAATCCCGCCTTGAGTGCACCGGGTATCGAGTTGTGCACGGGAGAGCAGGTCAGCTGCAGGATGCGCGCCCCGGGCGCACCTCCCGGCGCGTCGGCCGGCCATGAGGGCTCCGCGATGTACGCGTGGTGCACATCGCCCGACAGCACGCACACCGTCGCCGGAGCGTCCGGGCCGCTCCCCGCCTCCCGGATCAGATCGGTCAGCCGGCGGAACGAGGCGGGGAACGCCGCCCAATGTTCCAGGTCGGAGCGTCGGCGCAGATTCTCGCCGAACCGTGCCCAGCGCCCGTCGGGCCCACCGCGCTCGCCGCGGCACAGCGCAGCGTCCCACTCCTCCGCGTCATGGACGAGCGGCGGAAGCAGCCACGGCAACGACGTACCGATCAGGAGGTGGTCGTACGAGCCGGGGTCGGCGAGCGCCTCCTCGCGCACCCAGCGCGCCTCCTCGGCGTCGAGCATCGACCGCCGCTCCTCGTCGAGAACGCGAGCCGCGCGGGTGTCCACCATCAGCAGCCGTACTCGGCCGAAAACACGCCGGTAGCTCCACCGTGTACCGGCGGGTTCGGCGTTCGCCTCGGCGGCGAAGCGGCGCAGTGGCTCCGTGCCGTCCGGGACGGCACGCACCTCGGCATAGAGCGGGTCCGCGGCCAGGGCGGTGGGGGAGAGATTGCCGAGGTGCTGGTAGACCCAGTACGAGGCCAGCCCGCTGACGATCCGCTCGTGCCACCAGGGGGTCGCCCGGGCAGCGGCGAGCCAGGCGGCGCTGGTGTTCCAGTCGTCCACGACGTCGTGATCGTCGAAGATCATGCAGCTGGGGACGGTCGAGAGCAGCCAGCGCACCTCGGGGTCGCGCCAGGACTCGTCGTAGAGGCAGGTGTACTCCTCGTAGTCCGCGACCTCGGCGCCCGGCGGTTCGTTCAGGTCCCGGCGTGCGGCGAGGCGGCGGCGGGTCGCCTTCGACGTCTCGTCGGCGTACACCTGGTCGCCGAGCAGGAGCAGTACGTCGGGGCGTACGGCACCGGGGTCGGCGGCGAGCCGGGCGGCGAGGGCGTCCAGGGCGTCGGGGCCGGCGGTGTCGGGCTCGCCGGAGGGGGGAGCCGCCCAGCGGCAGGACCCGAAGGAGATCCGGACGGGCCGGTCCCCGGTGTCATCGGCCGATGACGGCGGCGTGGTGATCGTGCTCGCGGGGAAGCCAGAGTCCTCGAGCGGCCAGACCCGGCGGCCGCCGAGCAACACCTCGTACGCGGTGGTCGAGTCCGGGGTCAGACCGGTCACCACCACCAGCGCGTAGTGGTGACCGGCGATCGCGAACGTCCGGGACGAGCCGGACGCGCCGTCCGCGCACCGGACTTCGGCCGTGGTGGGCCGGTCGGCCTCCACCCAGACGGTCGCGGTGGAGCCCGTCTCCCAGTCGACGTATCGCAGCAGTGGTCCCAGGCGCAGCCCGGCCATGAGGTGCCCTCCTCGCGTCGTCCCGCACGGACGCGGCTCGTCACGTACGGACGGGCCCGTACCGTACGGGCGGGCCCGTACGGTACGGGCGGCTCCGTACCGTACGGAACGACGGGGAGGGGTCGGGCGGTTCCGGGGTTGTGAGCTGCTGTCGGTTTGCTGCATTGAAGTGAGTTGTGGTGTGCGGGAGTGAGTTCTGTTGGTGGGTTGGTGAGGGTGGGAACGGGGGTTCCGGGGTCGAATGGATGACCTTGGCGGCTGTTGCTCGTTGGGCTGGGTGGCAGGTGTCCGGCCTGGGTGGGGGTGGTGTGGTGGGTGGTTTGCGGAAGTTGGCCGCATCCTTCGTGGTGCCGGGGCCTTGCGGGGTGGCGGTCCGGGATCGTCTCAAGCACCTCATTCCCGAGGACGAGAGGGTGCTGCGCGCGGTTGGTGAGCATCAGGGTGCGCTTGCTTCCCGTGATCTCAAGGCCCGTTGTGCGGACGGACACGATCACAGCGCCGATACGTGGGCGGCACGCAAGCGGGAGCTGACCGGGGTGTCGTCGTCGCGGATCGCGGGTGCGATCACGAAGGCCACGCATGATCAGTGGGCACTCGCCCGCCGTTGCCAGGCAGCGCACATCCGGAAACTGGAAGCCGGGATCAAGACGCTGCGGCACCGCTTGTCCCTGCCGATCGGGGAGCCCGGAACGAAGCGGGCCGCGGGTGGCTACCGGTCGAAGAACGAGTGGTTCCGCAAGTCCCGTCGCCTCGCGGCACTGGAGGCGCGGCACGCGGCTGCCGTCTCCGAGTGGCAGGCCGGACAGGTGCGGGTGGTGCGGGGCGGCAGGCGTCTCCTCAACACCCGTCACCACCTCACCCAGGCCCGGCTCACTGAAGAGCAGTGGCGGGATCGGTGGGAGGCGGGGCGCTGGTTTCTTGCCGCTGATGGTGAGTCGGGGAAGCGGTTCGGGAACGAGACGATCCGCGTCACCCCGGACGGCGAGGTCAGCATCAAACTGCCTGCCCCGCTCGCGCACCTGGCCAACGCCAGGCACGGCCGGTACACCCTCACCGTCCGTATCGCGTTCGCGCACCGGGGTGCGGAGTGGGCCGACCGCATCGAAGCGAACCGGGCCGTCGCCTACCGCATCCACCTCGATACGGGGCGCGGACGCTGGTATCTCACCGCCTCCTGGCAGCGCCCCGTCGTCCGGACCATCCCGTTGGAGACCGCCCGTGCCCGGGGCATGATCGGCGTCGACACCAACGCCGACCACTTCGCCGCCTACCACCTCGACCGGCACGGCAACCCCATCGGAGACCCGCACCACTTCCCCTACGACCTGACCGGAACCGCCGATCACCGCGACGCACAGATCCGCCACGCCCTGACCCGGTTGATCAACTGGGCCAGGCGTGTCGGGGTCGCCGCGATCGGCATCGAAGACCTCGACTTCACCGCCGAGAAGACCCGCGAGAAGCACGGCCGCCAGAAGCGGTTCCGGCAGCTCATCTCCGGCATGCCGACCGGGAAACTCAAGGCCCGGCTGGTGTCGATGGCCGCCGAACACGGCCTGAGCATTGTCGCGGTCGACCCCGCCTACACCAGCATGTGGGGTGCCCAGCACTGGCAGAAACCGCTGACCACCCCACACCGCACAATGTCCCGTCACGATGCCGCGGGCATCGCGATCGGACGCCGCGCCCTCGGACACCCGGTCCGGGATGGGGTATCCCCTGCTCGAACGGAGTTGAGAGCTTGGGGAAGGACGGCACCGCCCCCGCACGACCGGAGTGATCGTGCGAGGCATCGGACCGTCCAGGCCGGACCGGACTCCGGGGGCGTGAGGGAACCCGCCCGCCCGCGACGGACCACGCCCCCGGAGGCGTGCCGCCGAGTGGGAAGCGAAAGCGGGAACCCAGTGCATCCAACACCGTTCGGGATGCGCCCAGTACGCAACAGTGGGTCCAAGACTCACTCACGCACACTGGCTAGGAACGGTCAGCAGCCGTTCAGGACCGACTGGAGCGCACTCTTCTCCGCGGAGTCGACGGTCAGGTTGTAGTAGTGCTTCACATGCACCCAGGCGCGCACGTAGGTGCACCGGTACGCGGTACGCGACGGCAGCCACTCCGCCGGGTCCTGGTCGCCCTTGGACTGGTTGACGTTGTCCGTGACCGCGATGAGCTGCGGACGCGTCAGATCGTTTGCGTACGCCTGGCGTTGGGCGGTGGTCCAGCTGCTCGCGCCGGAGCGCCAGGCCTCGGCGAGCGGGACCATGTGGTCGATGTCCAGGTCGGAGGCCGCGGTCCAGGTGGCCCCGTCGTACTCCGAGTACCAACTGCCGCTGACGGCAGCGCAGGCGGAGTCCTGGGTCACGTTCGTGCCGTCGCGCTTCAGCGCGACCTCGCGGGTGTTGCAGGTGCCCGACTGGGTGATCCAGTGCGGGAACTTGTCCCGGCTGTAGCCGGTCGACGAGCCTTCCGCCGACACCGTCAGCTGGCTCAGATAGGTGCGGGCGGTGGAGGCGCTGACCGGGGTGGGCATGGCCGCCTGGGCGGTGGGTGCGGTGAGCAGCCCCGTGGTTGCGGCAAGTGCGGCGGATGCGACGATCACACCTATGCGACGCGCGTAGATAGCTGACATGCGAACTCCCTTGATGTGGGGGGACCTTGGACGGGCGACCTGTGGAGCCCGGCCATCGTGACGGCGCCAGGTTTCTGTGGGGTGGGCGCCAGGTAACAGGGTGGCGACATGGGCACGTCACATCAAGGGCTGGGGCGGACCGGTCTGCGGTGCGAGGGCGTACGGGAGGAAATGTGCGGGGGTACGCGGATGTTCGCGGCCCATGGGGCGTTTGAGCCGTACGCGAGGCATGTGCGGATGCGGGGCCGACATGTCGACAGGTCGTGAATGCCGGGGCAGCCCGGTCGGTCCTATGGTTGCCGCGTGCTGCTTCCGGTCAACCTCACGCTCGGCATCGTCCTCGCCGTGCTGCTCGCGGCGGCCGCCGCCGTCGCCGCCTGGGCCTCGCTCGGCCGGTCGCGCGAGATCGTCCTCGCAGGGCTGCGCGCCGCGGTCCAACTCGCCGCCGTCTCCGTGCTCATCGGCTGGGTGGTCCGCTCGCTGCCGCCGCTGCTCTGCTTCGTGGCGCTGATGTACGCCGTGGCGGTACGGACCGCCGGACGTCGGATCACCAGGAACCGCACCTGGTGGTGGGCGGCTGTGCCGATCGCCGCGGGGGTCGCACCGGTGGTCGCCCTGCTGCTGCTCACCGGGCTCCTGCCGGTCCGGGGCATCGCGCTGATCCCGGTGACGGGCATTCTCATCGGGGGTGCGCTCACCGCGACCGTACTCGGCGGACGGCGGGCGCTGGACGAACTGACCACGCGGCGCGGGGAGGTGGAGGCGGGAATGGCGCTCGGGCTGCTCGACCGTGATGCCCGGCTGGAGATCGCCCGGCCCGCAGCGTCGGACGCGCTGCTGCCGGGGCTGGACCAGACGCGGACGGTGGGGCTCGTCACGCTGCCCGGGGCGTTCGTGGGCATGCTGCTGGGCGGCGCCTCACCGGTTCAGGCGGGGGCCGTGCAACTGTTCGTACTGGTGGCGCTGATGGCCGTACAGGCGGTGGCTGTTGCCACGGTGCTGGAACTGGTGGCGCGGGGGCGGTTGCACCGCGACTGAACCCCGGGGAGGTTTTCCCGGGTCAGAGGGCGCGGATGTGCAGACGGATCGAGCCGTCTGCCGACGCCTCCACCCGGATCTGCGTCAGATCCCCGACGTGCGCATCCGGCGCCAGTGCCGCGGCGCGCGGGCCCACGCCCACGACGCGCATCCCGGCCGCCCGGCCTGCCGCGATACCCGCCTCCGAGTCCTCGAAGACGATGCAGTCGGCCGGGGCGAAGCCCAGTTCGGCCGCACCCTTGAGGAAGCCCTCGGGGTCGGGCTTGCTGGCGCCGACGCATTCCGCCGTGACGCGGGTGCTCGGCATCCGCAGTCCGGCCGCCGTCATCCGGGCCTGGGCGAGCGCCTCGTCGGCCGAGGTCACCAGGGCGTGCGGGAGCGTGGCGATCGCGTCCATGAAGGCCGGGGCGCCGCCGATCGGGACCACGCCGTCGGTGTCGGCGGTCTCCTCGGCGAGCATGACCCGGTTGTCGGCGTAGTTCTGCTCCATCGGCCGGTCGGGCAGGAGCACTGCCATGGTGGCGTACCCCTGCCGCCCGTGGACCACCTTGAGTGCGGCCTCGGGGTCCAGCCCTTCCCGCAGCGCCCAGCGCCGCCAGCAGCGCTCCACCACCGCGTCGGAGTTCACGAGTGTGCCGTCCATGTCGAGCAGGAGGGCACGTGCGGTGAGGACGGTGGCCGGCATCGGCGGGCTCCAGGGCGCGGGGGGAGGAGGGCAGCGTGGGGTGAGGAGAACAAGCGGTCCCGCCCGCCGGTCAGGGGGTGCGGGCGAGGACCACTTTGTTCCATCACGATACAAAAACCTGCCCGGGAAAGCGAATCCCTTTCCGAATACGGGAGGAGAGGGCCGGCTCCCCGGAGCCGGCCGCCTCCTCAGGACTGGCCGCGGCCCGTCGTCTCCGCCTCCAGTGCGCTCCGGGTGCTCGGGCCGTAGACGCCCGGCAGGTCGCCCTCGATGGACTTGTACGACTGGTAGACGCGTACGGCGCTCTCGACCCGGTCCGTGTAGTTGCCGTTGTCGGGTCCCTGGTAGAGCCACACCTCCTGCAGCCGCCGTTGCAGCTCGGCCACCGCGGGGCCGTGGTCGCCGCGCTGCAGCGTGCCGCCGTCCGGTTTCCCGAGCGACGGGGCCGTCGAGGTCCCGGCGGACTGCGAGACCGTCGCCGATGCCGACGGGACGGGCGGGCGCGAAGAGGCAGCGGATGCGGAGGGGGAGAGCGAGGTGCTCGCCGACGCGGAGGCGGATGCGGACGGCGATGCCGAAGCCGACGGGGAGGAGGACGCGGAGGCGGACGCGGACGCCGACGGCGATGCGTCCGGTGAAAGGGGCGCATCGGGGACGCTCGACACCCGGGCACTCGGGAGCGCCCGGTCGTGCTCGGAGTCCCCGTTCCCGTCCCCGCCGAACAGACCGCCGGCGAACGCCGCGGTGCCCACCACGCCGATCACGGCCGCGCCGACCGCGAGCACCGCGAAGGGCCGTCGGCGGCGTGGCTGCACCGGGTCCACCAGGCCCACCAGGTCCACGTCCATCGCGTCCGTACGCGGATCATCCGCCCCGGCACTCTCCTGCGACAGAGGCGACAGAGGCGACAGAGGCGACAGAGGCGACAGAGGCGACAGAGGCGGCGGAGGCGGCGGATCTACCGGCGCCGCCCGGTCGAGGAAGAGCGGCATCGTCATGGCGGCGTCCCCCGGGGCGGCGTCCGCGGGCGCCTCGTCGCCCCCCAGCGTCACGTACGGCCGGATCCGCAGGGGATCGAAGTCCTCCGCCGCCGCGGTCTCCGCCCGCTTGGCCGCACGCCGTGCCGCGCGCTCCGCGCACCCGCACCGGGGCCCCGCGGCGGGTCTGCCGTGCGGTCCCCCGTCCCATGCATCCGTCGCTCTGTCGTCCGTGCCGCATTCCGGGCAGACATGTCCGGTCATTGTGGCTCCCTCCCCTTGAACTGCCTGCGATTATGCAGTCCGCCGCGGTTATGCCCCAACAGGCCATAACCGTCCACAACGGCCAGGATGGGATGTAGCGGAACCGAGGAGATGTTCATGGCCCACCAGCTGAACCCCCCGGCCCTGGCCCCTGGCGAGGGCCGTTCCCAGCGGACGGTCCTGGTCGCCATCGGCGCCCTGCTCCTCGGCATGCTGCTTGCCGCACTCGACCAGACCATCGTCTCCACCGCCCTGCCGACCATCGTCAGCGAACTCGGCGGCCTGGAGCATCTGTCCTGGGTGGTCACCGCCTATCTGCTCGCGTCGACCGCCGCGACCCCGCTCTGGGGCAAGCTCGGCGACCAGTACGGCCGCAAGAAGCTCTTCCAGATCGCCATCGTCATCTTTCTCATCGGCTCCGCGCTCTGCGGCATGGCCCAGAACATGCCGCAACTGATCGCCTTCCGTGGTCTCCAGGGCCTCGGCGGCGGCGGCCTGATGGTGCTCTCGATGGCGATCGTCGGTGACATCGTCGCCCCGCGCGAACGCGGAAAGTACCAGGGGCTGTTCGGCGCGGTCTTCGGTATGACGAGCATTCTCGGACCGCTGCTCGGCGGCCTCTTCACCGAACACCTCAGCTGGCGCTGGGTGTTCTACATCAACCTGCCGATCGGCGTCGTGGCCCTGCTCGTCATCGCCGCCGTGCTGCACATCCCGGTCCGTCAGGCCAAGCACACCATCGACTACCTGGGCACCTTCCTCATCGCCTCCGTCGCCACCTGCCTGGTTCTCGTCGCCTCGCTGGGCGGATCGACCTGGGCCTGGGGCTCGGCGCAGATCATCGGACTCGCCGTCGTCAGCGTGGTGCTGCTGATCGCCTTCGTGTACGTCGAGCGGCGCGCCGCCGAACCCGTACTGCCGCTGAAGCTGTTCCGGATCCGGACCTTCAGCCTCGTCGCCGTGATCAGCTTCGTCATCGGATTCGCGATGTTCGGAGCGATGACGTATCTGCCGACGTTCCTGCAGGTCGTGCACAACATCTCGCCGACCCTGTCCGGTGTGCACATGCTGCCGATGGTGCTCGGTCTTCTCCTCACCTCGACCGTGTCCGGTCAGATCGTCAGCCGTACGGGCCGGTGGAAGGTCTTCCCGATCCTCGGTACCGGCATCACCGCGATCGGCCTGCAGCTCCTGCACCGGCTCACGGAGTACAGCAGCACCTGGCAGATGAGCGCCTACTTCTTCGTCTTCGGTGCCGGGCTCGGTCTGGTGATGCAGGTCCTCGTGCTGGTCGTGCAGAACGCCGTCACGTACGAGGACCTCGGCGTCGCGACCTCCGGGGCCACGTTCTTCCGCTCCATCGGTGCCTCGTTCGGTGTCGCCGTCTTCGGCACGATCTTCACCAACCGGCTCACCGGCAAACTCGGCACGGCCCTCTCGGGCGTCACGCTGCCACCGGGCATCGATGCCGGGCGACTGGCCGCCGACCCGCGCGCCATCCCCCAACTGCCGCCCGCGCTGCGGGCCCCGGTGATCCACGCGTACTCGACCTCGATCACCGACGTCTTCCTGTACGCAGCGCCCGTCGTCCTGGTCGCCTTCGTCTTCGCCTGGTTCCTCAAGGAGGACAGGCTGCGCGGCTCGGTGACGGCTCCCGACAGCACCGAGACCCTGGCCTCGAACCCGGTCGAGCGTTCCTCGTACGACGAATGCGCACGGGCCCTGTCGGTGCTCGCCACCCGGGAGGGGCGCCGCGACATCTATGTGAGGATCACCGAGCGTGCGGGGTACGACCTGCTGCCCGCGGCCGGCTGGATGCTGCTGCGCATCAAGCGGCACGGCACCGTCGAACCCGCGCTGCTCGCCGACGCCACCCCTGTACCGGTGCGCGTGATCAGCGATGCGGCGCGACAGCTGGAGGAGCGCGGTCTGGCCCGGCGCGAAGGGGTGCAGCTGGTGCTCACCGACCGCGGTTCGGAGGCCGTGGTGAAGCTGGCGGACGCGCGCGAGGAGTTGCTGGCCGAGCTGTTGGGCGACTGGTGGGGGCCGGAGCGGCCGACCGACCTGGTCGGACTTGTCGCGGAGCTGACCGCCGAGACGACCGGATCGAGCAGGGAACAGCCGCGCTGTCCGGAGCCGAGGCGGGACCACGCACTCTGACCCGGGCCCGGTGGATCCCCCGGCCGGACCCCGGCCCGGCGACAGCTCCCGGTCACAGCGCCCGGGTCACAGCTCCTTGGCGAACCAGTGCTCCGCGAACTGCCGCCGATGGAACGCGGGCACCTCCCGGTAGCCGTGCTTGGCGTACAGCCCGCGCGCCTCCACCAGGTCGTTGCGGGTGTCCAGCCGGATCTGCCGTACGCCGAAGGCGCGCGCCGCACTCTCGACGGCCGCCAGCAGCAACCCGCCGCCGCCCGTGCCGCGGAACTCGGGGCGCACGAACACGCGGGTGAGCTCCGCGGTGTCCGCGTCCACCACGAGCAGCCCGGCACAGGACGCGGGCTTTCCGTCGAATCTGCCGACCACGAACGCGCCGGTCGGCCCCGTGAGCAGGTCGGCGCCGTCGCCGGAGAGTCCCTCGTCGATCTCCTCCGCGGTCGCGGGCCGCTGCCAGTAGCGGCTGGCGACCTCGTCGTAGTAGTCACGGCGCAGGGTGCTCGCGTCGGGAGAGTCGAAGCGTTCGGGGGTCACGGTCCACGTCATGTGCGCCATTGTGACCTGAGCATGACCGGGGAGCCGAACGATTTCGAGGGAGGGCGACGGTGCAGGACGAGCAGGGGAGCGACCGCCCGATCAGTTGATCAGGGGGACAGACGTCGGAGCGAACGGTCCGATTCCGGCCACTGTGTCCGGGTCCGACCATGCTCTCTTGTGTTCTCTCGGACAAAAGCGGGAGGACAGTCAGGCGAAGAGAGGGTTGATTGTGTCTACCTCATAGCGGAATGCGAAGGTTTCACGGCGCGTCCCGGGTCGAGGGACGGCGGATGAACAGTGGGAGGGTCGGCGCAGCGTGGCGAATGCGGAGCACAGTGTGCGCGGAAACGCGGTGACGGGGGCGAGGGCCGGGGCTGCCCGGGCTGTGCTCTGGCTGGTCGTCGCAGTGCTGGCGGGACGGCAGATGGCGGTGGTGCTGCGGCAGCCACCCGGTGAACGGCTCGCCGACCTGGAGACCTGGATCGGCGAGAACGGCGTACTGCATGTGGCGGGGTCGCTGTACGACAGCGACCGGTTCACCGGCACCCCCTTCGCCGGACTGGTCCTGAAGCCACTGACCCGCACAGCCGAACAGAGCCTGGGCGTCGCCTGGACCTTCGGTTCGCTGCTGCTGGTCGCCGTCCTCGGCATCGTCGCGGCCCGCGCCCTGCCGGGACCCGTCTCCCGCCGCACCTCGCTGCTGGCCGCCCCCGTCGCGATCAGCCTGCTCATGCTGTCCCTGCCGGTCCGTAACGCCCTCTATCTCGGCCAGACCAGCATTCTGCCGGTCCTGCTGGTGCTTCTGGGCTGCTTCGTGGTCCGCGGGGAACGGGCGTCCGGCGTACTGATCGGGATCGCCGCCGCGCTCCAGCCGACCATGCTGCTCTTCGCTGTCCTGCTGTGGCTCACCGGACGTCGTCGGGCCGCCGTGACGGGCGGCGGCGCGTTCGCCGCGTGCACCGCCCTGGCCTGGGCCGCGATGCCGCACGACTCGGTCACGTACTGGGTGCACCATGTCGCCGGCGCCGGGCTCGGAGACGGTGCGGACAGCCTCGCCAACCAGTCCCTGCACGGCGCGCTGCTCCGCTTCGGCCTTGCGGGCCCGCTCGAGATCGTGCTGTTCCTGCTGCTGGCCGCCGCCGTCTGCTACGTCGGGCTGCGCCGCGCCATACGCTATGCGCGGGACGGCCAGCTGCTCCTCGCTGTCGCCGTGACCGGCTGCGTCGCCGTCGCCGTCTCGCCGACCGCCTGGCAGCACCAGCTGCTGTGGGTGCTCCTCGCCGTCGTCGGCCGGGCCGGAACCCGCGCCTCCGACCGGCTGGTGTGGCCGGCCATCGTGGTGCTCGTGCTCACCCTGCCCGGGAAGACACTGCTGCCGGACTTCCCGGTCGCCCACCCGGTACGGGACAACGTGCTGCTGCTGGCGGCGCTCGGCGCGGCCTGCGCCGCACCGTTCCTGCCGCGCACCTCACCGTACTGGCAGCACCCGGTCCCCACGGACTACGCCGCCCCGGTCCCGGCCCGCTGGAGCCGCGTACCGTTGCTGCCGTTCTGGCGGCGGGTGCTCAGCCGCCCCAATCTGCTGCTCGAACTTCTGCTGATCCGGGTCGTCTACTCCGCGTACGCACAGGTCAGGCTCGCGGCCACGGCCGGCCGCGCCACCGCCGAGGAGCACGGACGGCAGATCCACTCGCTCGAACAGTGGCTGCACATCGACATCGAGCACTGGGCCAACCACACGGTCGTCCACATCGGCTGGCTGCAGGACTTCTTCGACTACTACTACTCGACGTTCCACTTCATCGTGCCGCTGACGATCCTGGGTGTGCTGTACGTACGCCGCCCCGCGGACTACCGCTGGGCCCGTTCCACCCTCGGCTTCGCCACCCTGGTCGCACTGCTCGGCTTCTGGCTCTACCCGCTGGCCCCGCCGCGGCTGATGCCGGGGCTCGGCTTCATCGACACGGTCCACGGCGTCCAGGACTTCGCGAAGCCCGACTACGGGACGCTGACCTCGATGACCAACCAGTACGCGGCGATGCCCTCGCTGCACTTCGGCTGGTCGCTCTGGTGCGGCATCATGATCGTGATGCTGGCCCCGAAGGTGTGGATGAAGGCGCTCGGGCTGCTGCACCCGCTGTTCACGGTCTCCGCGATCGTCGCCACGGCCAACCACTGGGTGCTCGACGCGGTGGGCGGGTCGCTGGTCGTCGGGACCGGATTCCTGCTGACGTACGTCCTGGCGGGGCCGAGGAGGCTGCAACCCGTGGCGGGGCCGCCGGACGGGGCGGACGGCACGACGTCCGCGGAACACGTGCCGGAGGAGATCGGCGAGGCGGTGGGCAGCAAGCGTTGACCGTGCCGCACCCGGCCCTGCTCCGCCAGGGGCCGGGCCGGGTGGGCGGTTGCCGGCCGAGGCCTTGGCAGGGCCTGCCGTTGATGACGACGCCGGTGCCGATCCGGCGGCCCCACTGGACGAAGACCAGGCAGTCGGTGCCCGCACGCGCACCTGCGTCCGTGCCGAAGGGGTGCCGGGACGAACCGCATCGTCCCGGCACCCCTTCGGCGTGGATCGCCGCGTCTTTCAGCATCCGCCGGTCCGGGGCGGCCCGCCACTCGAACGGCTCAGGGAGCGGGCGGTACTAGCGCCCAGGCGGCCAGCGACAGCGTGGCCATGGACACGACCGTTGACGCCACCACGGAGTTGCGGGCGAGGCTGGTGTCCAGGCCGTACTGGCGGGCGTAGATGAAGGCGTTCTGGGCCGTCGGGAGCGCGGAGCAGAGGACCACGGCGAGCAGCTGGTGGTCCGGCAGGTGCAGCAGCGGGCCGCCGACCAGGAACGCGATCAGGGGCTGGACCAGCGTCTTCAGCACGACCGCCAGGCCCACTTCCGTACGTCCTGCAGGCACCGTCGTCGCGGTCGTTGCCGGATCCGGGCGGCCGTGCAGGGACAGACCGAGGGTGATCAGGGCGGTGGGCACGGCGGCCGCGCCGAGCAGATCGCAGGAGTGTTCGAGGGCGTGCGGCAGCCGCACCCCGAGCGCGGAGACGACGACGCCGAGCATCGAGGCCATGATGATCGGATTGCGTACGGGCATGGTCACCATCCGCCGCAGCGCGACGCCCTTTCCGGAGCCCGCCCCCGTACCCGTGTCCAGCAGCGTCAGGATCACGGGGGAGATCAGCAGCACCTGGAAGAGGATGATCTGGGCGACGAACGACGCGTCACCGAGCACCTGGACCGCCACCGGGATACCGAGATTGGCGGAGTTGACGTAGCCGGACGCCATGCTGCGGATCGCCTGGTCGGCCGTCTTGCGGCCGAAGAAGCGCCGGGCGAGCACGAAGCCGAGGGCGGACACGAGCGCCGTGCCCGTCCCGAATGCCACCATCGAGGAGTTGGCGAAGGCGTCCAGTCGCGCACCGGAGACCATCGTGAACAGCGCCGCGGGCATGGCCACATGGAAGACGAACCGGCCGAGCACGGCTTCCGCCTGCTCGCCGAGCAGACCGCTGCGGCCGACCGCGTAGCCGATCGCGGTGAGTATCCAGATCGGGGCGAAGGCGGAGAGCAGGGCATGCATGGACGCCATGATCCTCAGAAAGCTGTCCACTGCCGGTACCGGGGGGCGGAGGACAGGAGGGGACGGGGCGCGGACGGGCGGCAGGGGCCGTGGCGTGGGAGGGACGGCCCCCGCCGTCCGGGAAATCCGCGAGCCGGTCAGCCGGCGGCGGTACGGACCCGGAGCTGCTTGATTCCGTTCAGCCAGGCGGAGCGCAGCCGCCGCGGGTCCTCGACCAGCCGCAGATCGGGCAGCACGTCCGCGATCGCGTTGAAGATCAGGTCGATCTCCATGACGGCGAGGGACTTGCCGAGGCAGAAGTGCGGTCCGCCGCCGCCGAATCCGAGATGGGGGTTGGGGTCCCGGGAGATGTCGAAGAGTTCCGGGCTCTCGAAGGCCTCGGGGTCGTTGTTGGCGGAGGAGTAGAACAGCCCGACCCGTTCGCCCTTCCTGATCTGCTCTCCGCCCAGTTCGAGGTCCTGGGTGGCGGTCCGCTGGAAGGAGACCACGGGGGTGGCCCAGCGCACGATCTCCTCGGCGGCGGTCTCCGGGCGCTCGCGCTTGTAGAGCTCCCACTCCTCGGGGTGGGTGAGGAAGGCGTGCATGCCGTGGCTGATGGCGTTTCGGGTGGTCTCGTTGCCGGCGACGGCGAGGAGGATCACGAAGAAACCGAACTCGTCCGAGGAGAGGTTGCCTTCGCCCTCCGCGGCGACGAGCTGGGAGACGATGTCCTTGGCGGGGCACTCCTTGCGTGCCGCTGCCAGGTTCATCGCGTACGAGACGATCTCCATGGCCGCCTCGGTGCCGACCTCTTCGGTGATCGCGTACTCGGGATCGTCGTACGCCGCCATCTTGTTGGACCAGTCGAAGATCTTGGACCGGTCCTCCTGCGGTACGCCGATGAGCTCGGCGATGGCCTGGAGCGGCAGTTCGACGGCGATATGGGTGACGAAGTCGAACGAGCCGTCGTCGGCGGCGGAGGCGAGGGCCGTCTCGACGATCGACCGGGCGCGGCTGCGCAGCGCCTGTTCCAGGGAACGGATGGCGCGGGGGGTGAAGCCGCGCTGGACGATCTGGCGGACCCGGGTGTGCTCGGGCGGGTCCATGTTCAGCATGATCAGCTTCTGGACGTCGATCTGATCGCGGCTGATCGTCTCGTTGAAGCGGATGACCGCGGTGTTGGTGTGGGAGGAGAACAGTTCAGGGTGTGTGGAGACGTACTTGACGTCCGCATGCCGGGTCACCACCCAGTAGCCCTCGTCGTCGAAACCGGAGATACCGGCCGGTTGGGTGCACCACCAGACCGGGGCGGTCTCCCTCATCCGGGCGAACTCCGGGTGCGGGATGCGGGCTTGGAGCAGGTCGGGATCGGTGAAGTCGAACCCTTCGGGCAGATGGGGGCAGGGCATCGGCAACTCCAGGTCGGTCCGAGGGGCGCCCGGACATTGTCTGACGACCCATCAGAAGTTGGCCGCAAGGTAGTAACGAGTTCTACAACTGGCAAGAGTTGTGGCCCGATCTGTTGCGCGAGGGGGGCGCGTGCGGGCTTCGAGGTGCGCCCGTTGTGCGTGCAAGGTGCGTGCACGGCTCTTGCGTACCGGGGGTAAGCCTCATAAGACTGCTTGCAGAACTAGAACGCGTACTAGTTCCTTCCGCGGGCGCCGGGACGCCCCTGCGGAAGCGCGAGGAGAGGACGAGCTCATGGCCGCGGAACCCGTCATCGTCGAAGCCGTACGCACCCCCATCGGCAAGCGCGGAGGCGCGCTCGCCAATCTGCATCCCGCCTATCTGCTGGGCGAGACCTACCGTGAACTTCTCGGACGCACCGGCATCCATGCGGACTGCGTGGAACAGATCGTCGGCGGTACGGTCACCCACGCCGGCGAACAGTCCATGAACCCGGCGCGCAACGCCTGGCTCACCGTGGGACTTCCGTACGAGACCGCCGCCACCACCGTGGACTGCCAGTGCGGCTCCTCGCAGCAGGCCTCCCACATGGTCGCCAACATGGTCGCGGCCGGAGTCATCGACATCGGCATCAGCTGCGGTGTCGAGGCGATGTCGCGCGTGCCGCTGGGCAGCGGCTCCAAGCACGGCCCGGGGAAGCCCTGGCCGGACGAGTGGAACGTCGACCTGCCCAACCAGTTCGAGGCCGCCGAGCGCATCGCCCGCAAACGGGGCCTCACGCGGGAGAACGTCGACTCGCTCGGGCTGATCTCGCAGGAGCGGGCGGCCGTGGCCTGGGCCGAGGAGCGGTTCAAACGGGAGACGTACGCGGTCCAGGTACCGACCACCGAGGAGGAGCAGGCGGCCGGTCAGGGCATGTGGCGCCTCGTCGACCGGGACGAGGGGCTGCGGGACACCACCATGGAGGGGCTCGCCCGGCTCAAGCCGGTCATGCCCACCGCGATCCACACCGCGGGCAACGTCTCGCAGATATCCGACGGAGCCTGCGCGATCATGTGGGCGTCCAAGCGGATGGCGCGGGCGCTGAAGCTCAAGCCGCGCGCCCGGATCGTCGCCCAGGCGCTCGTCGGTTCCGACCCGCACTTCCACCTCGACGGGCCGATCGACGCGACCCGCGCGGTGCTGGGCAAGGCCGGGATGTCGCTCAAGGACATCGACCTCGTCGAGATCAACGAGGCGTTCGCGTCGGTGGTGCTGAGCTGGGCCCAGGTCTTCGAGCGGGACCTCGACGGGCTCGCGAAGGTCAACGTCAACGGCGGCGCCATCGCGCTCGGCCACCCGGTGGGCGCCACCGGGGCCCGGCTCATCACCACGGCGCTGCACGAACTGGAGCGCCGCGACAAGGAGTTCGCGCTCATCACCATGTGTGCGGGCGGGGCGCTGGCCACCGGCACGATCATCCAGCGGCTGTGAGGATTTCCCCCGGCCGGGGGGTGGTGGTAGGTGCACCCCGGCCGGGGGTCCATGCCGCTGTCGGCGCCGCTCTCGACCGCACCGACGTCAGCGCCTTCCTCGCCTCGGGAGGCATGGACACGGGCACCGTCCGCTACGGCGTACGCGCCTACCGCCTCACGTACCGCACCCTCACCCCGCAGGGCGAACCCACCACCGCCACCGGTCTGTTCGTCCTCCCCAGGGGTGGCGCGCGCCGACCGCCTCGATCTGGTCTCCGACACCCACGGCACGATGGTCCACCGCGACTACGCGCCCTCCGCCGGCGAGGACTTCGGCCGGTTCGCCCCGTAGCTGCACGCCTCGGCCGGTCGCGCCGTCGCCGCGCCCGACTACCTCGGCCTCGGCAAGGGGCCGGGCCCGCACCCGTACATGGACACCGCCAGCCGACTTCGCCGCGTACGGTACGCGGGTTCCGGTGATCGACCAAGGGTCGACCGATCACAACGGGACCTTGATGAAGTCCGGTCCGCAGATCGTCCGCTGGTTCGACACGATCGGCGCAGCGGGACGGCGTCACCGCTGACCGGGCCGGACCTGGAGCCGACGGAGGGCCGGCGGCGGCCGGACACCGCGAACCGAGACCTCGTACCGGCCCCGTGCCCGGGGCCGGTGGACGGCTCAGTACCAGCTGTTGTTCTGCCGGAACGCCCAGGCGTCGCGCGGGCTGCCGCAGCGCGACTTCATGTAGTCCGGACCCCACTTGATCCGGGTCTGGGGGTTGGTCCTCCAGTCGGCACCGGCCGAGGCTCACGCCTCGGGGACCTCGAATGTGGCCTGGGCCTCGAAGGCCGCACGCCGCGTGGCCCGGCGCAGCGCCTTCAGCAACGTTCCGCCGACGACGAGGGTCAGCGCCATGGTCAGCACGGCCCGTCCCAGGTCCCAGCCCAGCGAAGTGGCCAGGCAGTACGCGAGGAAGCGGACCAGGTTCTCGGGCAGCGGGTCACCGGGATGGAAGGAGATGCCCGAGCCGAGGCCCGGCACGATCGTCCAGCCGTACAGGTTCATCACCGTGCCGTACGCGAACGCCGCCACACCCCCGTAGGCCGCGAGCATCAGCAGTTCGGCCCGCCCGCGCAGCCGGTCCGGGCCCGGCAGCAGCCCGGCGCCCATGGTGAACCAGCCCATCGACAGCATCTGGAACGGCATCCACGGGCCCACCCCGCCGGTGAGCAGCGCGGACGCGAACATCGTCACCGAGCCGAGCACGAACCCGAAGCCCGGGCCGAGCACCCGGCCGCTCAGCACCATCAGGAAGAACATCGGCTCCAGCCCCGCCGTCCCCGCGCCGAGCGGTCGCAGCGCGGCGCCGACCGCGGCGAGCACACCCAGCATCGCCACCGCCTTCGCGTCCAGGCCGGAGTCCGCGATCGTCGCGACGACCACCCCGACCAGCAGCGGAAGCAGCGCGGCGAACAGCCAGGGCGCGTCCTGGGAGTGCGCGAGGCCGGAGTCCGCGCCGGCCAGCAGCGGCCAGCCGATGGCGACGACACCGATCGCGCTGATCAGGAGCAGCGCGGCGATCGCACGCGGCCCGAGCCGCACCGCCCGCGCCTGCCGGTCGCCCGTGCGCCGGTCCCTCGGTGTTCCGGCCGCCCGTACGGCCCGTTCCCGGGGCGTCATGCGCCCGCCTCCAGCGCCGCGCGTACCTGCGGCACGGTCAGCCACTCCTGCGGGGCGAGGATCTTCGCGGTCTGCGGTGCGAACGCCGGGGACGAGACCACGACCTGCCGGGTCGGCCCGTCCGCGACGATCTCCCCGTCGGCGAGAATCACCACCCGGTGGGCCAGCTCGGCGGCGAGCTCCACATCGTGGGTGGCCAGGACGATCGCATGGCCCTCGGCCGCCAGACCGCGCAGCACGCGTATCAGGCGGGCCTTCGCCGCGTAGTCCAGGCCACGCGTCGGCTCGTCGAGCAGCAGCAGCGGGGGGCGCGCAGTCAGCACGATCGCCAGTGCCAGGGCGAGGCGCTGCCCCTCGGAGAGGTCGCGCGGGTGGGTGTCGTCCGGTACGTCCGGCAGCAGCTCGGAGACCAGGGCCCGGCAGCTGCCCGCCGCGGCGCCCGCGTCCGTGTCGGCCGCCGCGCACTCGGCGGCGACCGTGTCCGCGTAGAGCAGATCGCGCGGTTCCTGCGGTACGAGTCCGACCCGGCGCACCATGTCGCGCGGCGGCGTACGGTGCGGGGCCCGGCCGCCCACGTGGACCGTGCCGGCCGTGGGCTCGACCGTGCCGACGAGGGTGGCGAGCAGCGTGGACTTGCCCGCGCCGTTGCGGCCCATCAGGGCGACGGTCTCGCCGGGCGTGACGGAGAGCGTCACCCGGCGCAGCGCCTCGACGCGACCGCGCCGCACCCCCAGACCCTCGGCCCGGACAATTGCTTCCCCCGCGGGTCCCGGAGCGGGCTCCGGCTCGGGTGCGCGACGGCGTCCGAACAGCCCACGTCGTACCGGGGCGGCGGGCAGCGGTGCCGGGGCGGCAGGCGTCGCCGACGGGACGGCCGACGGCGGCTCGGCCGACGCCAGCCGTTCCCGCAGCCCGGTCGCCCGGCGTCGCGCATCGCGCACGGAGAGCGGCAGCGGTTCCCAGTCCGCCAGCCGTCCCAGCGCGACCACCGGCGGGTGGACCGGGGACACGGCCATGACGTCGGCGGGCGCACCCGTCACGGGTGCGGCGCCCGGCGACGGCAGCAGGACGACCTGGTCAGCGTACTGGACCACGCGTTCCAGCCGGTGCTCCGCCATCAGGACCGTCGTGCCCAGGTCGTGCACCAGCCGCTGGAGCACCGCGAGGACCTCCTCGGCCGCCGCCGGGTCCAGGGCGGACGTCGGCTCGTCCAGGACCAGCACCTTGGGGTGCGGGGTCAGCACCGAGCCGATCGCGACCCGCTGCTGCTGGCCGCCGGAGAGCGTCGCGATCGGCCGGTCGCGCAGCCCGGCGAGGCCCAGCAGATCGAGGGTCTCCTCGACCCGCCGCCGCATGACATCGGGGGCGAGCCCCAGCGACTCCATGCCGTACGCCAGCTCGTCCTCGACGGTGTCGGTGACGAAATGGGAGAGCGGGTCCTGGCCCACCGTGCCGACCAGATCGGCGAGTTCACGCGGTTTGTGGGTCCGGGTGTCGCGGCCGTCGACCGTGACCCGGCCGCGCAGCGTGCCGCCCGTGAAGTGCGGCACGAGACCGGAGACGGCCCCCAGCAGCGTCGACTTGCCGACCCCCGACGGACCGACGAGCAGCACCAACTCGCCCTCCGGGACCGTCAGATCGACGCCGGACAGCGTGGGGTGCGCCGCGCCCTCGAACTGCACCGAGACCTGCTCGAACCGGATCATCACTGTCCCTTCTCGGAGTGCGCGACGGGAGCGTCGGCCGGACCACCCACCGGGGGAGGCGCGGGCGCCACCACCGCGGGCAGCAGCCCGATCAGCACCGCCGCCGCGGGCCACAGCGGGAACTCCGGCGCGACCAGGGGTACGACCCCGGGGTGCAGCGCCTCCGGGTCGACGCCGGCCGCCAGGATCATCGCCGCCGCGACCACCGCACCCGACCCCGCCACCAGCCAGGCCCGCACACCCCACCGGTCAGGCCGGTAGCGGGTACGGACCGAGCGGGCGCCACCGAGCCGCAGCCCGGCCGTCGCGGCGACGAGCCCGGCGAGCAGCAGCGGCAGCCCGTAGACCGCGCCCTGCGAGGCCAGCAGTCCGTACGTACCGGCGCAGACCCCCAGCAGACCGCCGAGGGTGAGGACGTTCGTGGTGTGCCGGACGGCGGGCGGGACCTGCGCCGTACGCCCGTACCCGCGCGCGTCCATCGACGCCGCCACCGCCACCGACCGCTCCAGCGCACCCTCCAGCACCGGCAGTCCGATCTGCAGAACGGCCCTGATGCCCCCGGTCGGGCGGCCCCGCAGCCGGCGTGCGGTGCGCAGGCGCACCACATCGGCGACCATGTTCGGCGCGAACGTCATCGCGACGACGACGGCGACCCCCGCCTCGTACAGCGCACCCGGCAGCGACTTCAGCAGCCGGGCCGGGTTGGCGAGCGAGTTCGCCGCGCCGATGCAGATCAGCAGCGTGGCCAGCTTCGCCCCGTCGTACAGCGCGAAGAGCAGCTGCTCGGCGGTGACCCGGCCGCCGATCCTGACGCCCTGCGCCCAGTCCGGCAGCGGGACTTCGGGAAGGGTGAGCACCAGGTGCGTACCGGGGATCGGCGAGCCGAGGAAGACGGAGAACAGCAGCCGCACGGCGACGACGAACAGCCCGATCTTGATGAACGCCCCGTACGAACGCGCCCACGGCGCGTCCGTACGGCGCGCCGCCACGACATATCCGGCCACGCCCACCAGCAGCCCGAGCAGCAGCGGATTGCTGGTCCGGGACGCCGCGGTGGCCAGCCCGAGCGCCCACAGCCACCAGGCCCCGGCGGGCAGGGCATTGCTGCGGGTCGCCGCAGGCGCCCGCAGTGCATGGCTGAGCCGGACCGCGCCGGGGGAGGCGGTCATCCGCGCCGGCGGCGGGCCTGCAGGACGGCGGCGATGCCGAGCAGCAGGACGGCACCGAGGCCGACGAGCACCCCGGTGGACGGACCGCTGCGCCCGTTCCCGGGGTGAGAGGACGAGGGAGAGACGGACGCCGTGTGCCCGCTGCCGGAGACCTGCTCGCCGCAGCCCGAGGCGGGGTAGCCGGAGATCGCGCAGAGCAGGGCGTCGCTGCTGTAGCGCAGCGGCTTGGCCACCGAGGCGAGCGCCTCGGCGGCGCTCGCCCCGGGGGCGATCTGCGCGCAGGCGGTGCGCAGTGCGGGCGGCGTCTCCCCGGCCGGGGCGTCCGCCGCCGAGCCGGGGTCGATGACGAGCGCGACGCGCTTGGTGCCGTCCTTGGCGGGGGTGTCCGCGCAGACCGTCGCGAAGTCGGGGGTGCGGCGCGGCTTCGCCGAGTCCCGGGAGTCCTCGCTCACGGAGAACCGGAAGCCCTGCACCGCCCCGTCGTCGGGCCGGACGAGCGACGGGCCCTGGGTGGCGTAGGCCCAGCCGGACCCCTTGCCCTCCCAGAACGACCAGTAGCGGTAGCCGGCCGCATGGGCGGTGCCCGCGCCGAGCACGGTCAGAGCGGCGCCGAGCACCAGCAGCAGC
The DNA here is from genome assembly GCF_053599875.1 of Streptomyces sp. NPDC005151. Classification (NCBI taxonomy): domain Bacteria; kingdom Bacillati; phylum Actinomycetota; class Actinomycetes; order Kitasatosporales; family Streptomycetaceae; genus Streptomyces; species Streptomyces sp. NPDC005151. The sequence continues at coordinate 47,032 of NZ_JBSFYR010000007.1, forward strand.
GCGACGGCCACCCGTCCGCCGAACGCATTCCCCGCACGATTCCCCGCTCGGTTCACGGCTGCTGGGTCTTCCGGCGGCTGCTGATCAGGAAGCCGATGCCCGCACCGGCGGCGAGACCGATACCGACCAGCCACCACACCCCGAGACCGGCGTCGTCGCTGGTGCCGTCCTCGGCCGAGAAGTCGTCCGGGGTCGCACTGGGCGTGATGACGGCGGCGGGCGCGGGACCGCTCGCGTTCAGCTCCCGGACCAGGTCGACGCCGCCGAAGTCGCGGGCGTCGGCGCCGGTCGCGTGAGCGGCCAGGACCAGCTGGGCGTAGGCGGCGGGGCCGCTCTCCTCGGCCCAGCTCCTGGAGTTCTTCTGCAGCCAGCCGACCGCACCGGCCGCCTTGTTCTTGTGGCCCGCGGAGGCCAGGGCGACGACCGCGTCCGCGGTGTTGCCGAAGTCGGGCTGCGGGGTGGTGTCGTCGGCGCCCGGCATCGGCGGCAGGTTCAGGTGGTTGGCGTTCTTCGCGAGGGCGCCCGCGAGGTAGAAGGCACCGTTCCGGGCGGCCTGCTCCGGCTTGACGACGTCGCCCTTCCGGCAGGCCGGCGGCTTGCCCTCGACCGCGGCGTTGTCCCCGGCGGCCAGCCCCTTGCCCATCGAGCCGAGCACGGCGGCCGCGGTGGCGTCCGCATTCGCGGCGAGCTTCCCGGCCTTGTCGGGCTGGTACGCGAACGCGCCGCCGTCCGTGCCGCCGCACGGGATCGCGAGCGCGAGCAGCGCGTCGTACGGGGTTTTGCCGCCCGGATTCGTCATGTCGCCGATCCGCTGGCCCTGCCGGGCCAGCGCGCCGATCACCATCGAGGTGGAGTTGGCGTCGCTGGGGGAGCCCGCGTTGTAGCCCCAGCCGCCGTCCTCGTTCTGGATGGACTTCAGCCAGCGGACGCCGTTGTTGACGATGTCGCCGTGCCCGCCGACCTCCACCAGCGCCTGCACCGCGGCGGCGGTCGCATTGGTGTCCAGCATGGTCTTGGCGTCGCACGGCTTGGAGACATCGGCGCGGTACGAGGCGTAGGCGCCGCTCGCGCACTGCTGGGCGATCAGCCAGTCCACGGACTTCGTCGCGGGCACGACCCCCTCGACGCGCTGGGCGAGGAAGGCCAGCGACTGCCGCCAGACCCCGTCGTACGTCGGGTCCTTGGTGCCGTACAGCCCGGAGGGCAGCGCGACGGACGGGGTGGGGGAGGGGGACGGCGCCGCGACCGCGGCCGGGGCGGCGGCCGCACAGAGCACGGTGGCGGTGGCGGCGAGCGCTGCTGCGCTGCGGCGTACGGTCATGGCGGGCTGAGCCTCTCCTGGTGGGGAACCGGGCACAGGCACACTCAGGCACCAGGCTCCGGCCCCGTATTCCTCGACGGTGCCGGCCACCGGGGTTCCGGTGACGCGAGCCGGTCACGACCGCGGACAGGGCAGCCCGACTCACCGCTGTGTCAGCGGCTCACGGTTGCGTGGTCAGTGCCGGATTTGCACCGGCTTCCCCCTGAACGGGCATGATGACGACTCGCACACTCTACCGGGACGTAGCCCGCCCGCCCCGGGCGGAGGGCTGCCTCACACAGCGACGTACGTCACCGGCCCGCTGCCCGGCACCGCCTCCGCGCGCCCCAGCTTCACCAGGCGGCGCACATGAGCCTCCGCCTCGGAGACGGCAATGTTCCGCGAGCCGTACGGGATCTGTTCCCAGGGCCGGTTCCACTCCATCCGCTCGGCCAGTTGCCACGGTGTCAACGGGGTGGCGAGCAGGGCGAGCAGTCCGGTCAGCCGCTCCTCGTGATGGTCGAGAAGTTCCCGTACGCGCCCCGTCGCGTCCGTGAACGCGTACTGGTGGGCGGGCAGCACCTCGGCGACCCCGAGCCGGCCGATGTGCTCCAGCGAGTCCAGGTAGTCGCCCAGGGGGTCGGTGACCGTCGCGTCGTCCGGGTCCTCGTACAGCCCGATGTGGGGGCTGATCCCGGGCAGCAGATGATCGCCGGAGAAGAGACGGCCGCGGCCGGGCAGATCGGCCGGATGGTCCTCCTCCAGGTGCAGGCAGACATGGCCGGGGGTATGGCCCGGCGTCCAGATCGCCCGGAGCCGCCGGCCCGCGAGGTCGAGCAGCTCGCCGGGGACGATCTCGCGGTCCGGGAGGGCGGCGCGCAGTCCGGGGAGCGTGCGCATCCGGCCGCCCGTGCGGGCGGCGCGCAGTGGGGCGAGGTGCTCCTCCGGTGCGCCGGACGCGGCGAGCTTCGCCGCGAGATAGGCCAGCCAGGTGCCCGGTTCGGACTCACGGGTGCGGCGCACGATCGCGGTGTCCGCGGCGTGCATCGCGATCCACGCCCCCGATGCCTCGCGGACCTGTCCGGAGAGTCCGTGGTGGTCGGGATGGTGGTGGGTGATGACCACGCCGTGGATGCCGGCGATGTCCACGCCGACGGCGGCGACTCCGGCGACCAGGGTGTCCCAGGCGTCGGGGTCGTCCCAGCCGGTGTCGACGAGGACCGGCCCGCGGTCGGTGTCGAGGACATGTACCAGGGTGTGGCCGAGCGGGTTGTCCGGGATCGGGACCTTGGTGACTCCTCCACCCCCTGAAGGGGGGTGGCTTCTCGCTATGCCGGTTGGGCTTCGCGACGGACCAGCCCGGCCCGTAGAACGTTGATTGCTCCCACTGTGTCGGCGTGCGCGTTGTGGCCGCACACGGTGCAGTGGAACTTCTCCTGGGTGGGCCGGTTCTCCTTGGCGGTGTGGCCGCATGCGGGGCACCGCCGGGAGGTGTTGCGGGGGTCCACGGCCATCACTTCCCGTCCGGCGCTTTCAGCCTTGGCGTTCAGGATCGTCAGGAACACCCCCCAACCGGCATCGTTGATCGATCGGTTCAGCCCGGCTTTGCCCGCGGCCCTGTTGGGCAGGAAGCTGCCAGGCTGATCAGGGTCGGGCTTCGGTGCGGGGGCCCGACTCATGTTGCGGATCTTGAGGTCTTCGTGCGCGATGAAGTCGTGTTCGCGTACGAGGTCGAGCGCTGTTTTGTGTGCGTGGTCGAGCCGTTGGCGGCGGACCTTGCGATGCAGGGCGGCGACTTTCTCCACGGCCTTGCGTCGGCGCTTGGAGCCGCGCTTGCACCGGGACAGCGCCCGCTGAGCCCCTTCGAGCTTCCCCGCGGCCTTCCGCCCGTGACGCGGGTTCTCGACGAACCCGCCGCCCGAGTCCGCGAGGAAGTTGGCTATGCCCAGGTCGATACCGACCACGCTGCCGGTCGCGGGCAGCGGATCGGGCTGGGGCTGCTCGGCGGTCAGCACGACGAACCACTTACGGCCCTCGCGCTTGACCGAGACCGTCTTGACCCTGCCGGCCACCGGCCGGTGCTGGTGCACCTTGACGTGCCCGACCCCTTGAAGGCGCACGCGCGTGACGGGGTCGTGCGGGGTGGAGTCCCAGCGGCAGCCGTCTCCGTCCTTGGGGAAGTCCACCGTGTCGAACCGGCCCACTGTGCGAAAACGCGGATAGCCCGGCTTCTCACCGGCCTTGACCCGGCGGAAGAACGCGGCGAACGCCTTGTCCAGACGCCGCAGCGTCGCCTGCTGGGAGGAGAACGACCAGCGGCCCTGACGCTCCGGGTCGAACGCCCGGATCTCCTTGAGCTGCGCTGACTGTTGCCCGTACCGGACGGCGGTCTTCGACGTGTGGTGCCAGGCGTCGCGGCGCTCCTGCAACGCCCCGTTGTAGAGCGAGCAGTGATCACGCAGCATCTCACCGAGCGCGACCTGCTGGCCCACGGTGGGCCGCATGAGGAACTTGTACGCACGAATCACCCGGCCCACCCCCTCTTCGATCCGAGCCGACAGAACCACATTACTCTTGGTTCATGTCACCGCGCTGGGAACCAGATCCCGATGTACGACGAGGCCGTCACGTAATCTACAATCTTCACGCTCACTTGGTGTTCGTTACTCAATACCGGCGGAACGTCTTCAACGACGACATGCTGACGCGCTGCGAAGAGATCATGCGGAACGTCTGCACCGAATTCGGTGCGGACCTGATCGAGTTCAACGGCGAAGAGGGCCACGTCCATCTGCTGGTGCACTATCCGCCGAAAGTCGCCCTGTCGAACCTGGTGAACAGTCTCAAGGGCGTCTCCTCGCGCTACCTGCGCGCCGAGTTCACCGACCGCGTGAACCGGGCCACCATGCACGGACGCTTCTGGTCCGGCTCCTACTACGCCGGATCAAGTGACGGCGCACCACTCCAAGCGGTCAAGGACTACATCGACAACCAGAAGCACCCCGCCTGAGCAGGGCAGCATTCCGGAGCGACCCTGCGGCGCTCCGCGCCGCAGGGTTCAGGATCGGATTCCCTCCCCGCCTGAAGGCGGGGATTCCCTCCGAAGAGAGGGATGGACCACACGCCGCCGCCGTGCTCGGTCACCTGTGTCATGGGGCTTCCCTTCTCCCGTCTCGGCCCGCGGCTGCGCTGCGCCCACTGTAACGAGAACTCGTTCCAGTAGTAGCCCAGGACGACTATCGGCTTCAGGTCAACGGGTCTGCGAAGGGCCGCAGTTCCCCCGGTCGTGCGGATCGAAGGGAAAGACGTGTCACGGGCCCTGCCGCAGAGCGATCGCCAGGGCGGGGCGCCGGTGCCTCTCGGATCTGCCGGTCTCGTGGGGATGTCCGATGCGTGGACTCCTGGAACTGGAACTGGTATCAGTTCTGACACGAAGTCAGGTGTGGAGTCAGGTGCGGAGTCGGTACGTGCCGGGTCGCGGGAGGCAACAGCCATGACCGAGCTTGTGGAACACGGAAAACTGTTCATCGGCGGGGAGTTGGTCGATCCGCTGGGCCGGGACATCATCGAGGTCGTCTCCCCGCACACCGAACAGGTCATCGGCCGGGTGCCGCATGCCTGCGAGGGGGACGTGGACCGGGCCGTCGCCGCCGCCCGCCGGGCGTTCGACGAGGGGCCCTGGCCGCGGATGACCGTGGACGAGCGGATCGCGGTGATCACCCGGATCAAGGACGCGTTCGCCGCGCGGTACGAGGAGATCGCCCGGGTCATCAGCTCGGAGAACGGCACCCCGTACACCTCCAGCGTCATGGTGCAGGCCCTCGCCGCGATGATGGTGTGGGATGCGGCGATCACCGTCGCCCGCGGTTTCTCGCACGAGGAGCGCCGGGACGGGGCGCTCGGGCCGCTGCTCGTGCGCCGGGAGCCGGTCGGGGTGGTCGCGGCCGTCGTGCCGTGGAACGTCCCACAGTTCACCGCCGCCGCCAAACTCGCGCCCGCCCTGCTGGCCGGCTGCTCCGCCGTGCTCAAGGTCTCGCCCGAATCCCCCCTGGACGCCTACATCCTGGCCGAGATCGCCGCCGAGGCGGGACTGCCGGAGGGGGTGCTGTCGATCCTGCCGGCCGACCGCGAGGTCAGCGAGTACCTGGTCGGGCATCCCGGCGTCGACAAGGTGTCGTTCACCGGGTCCGTGGCCGCGGGGCGCCGGGTGATGGAGGTCGCCTCCCGCAACCTCACCCGCGTCACGCTGGAACTGGGCGGCAAGTCCGCCGCCGTGATCCTCCCGGACGCCGACCTGGACGTGGCCGTCGCGGGCATCGTCCCGTTCGCCTGGATGATCAACGGCCAGGCGTGCGTCGCCCAGACCCGCATCCTCGTCCCGCGCTCCCGCTACGACGAGTCGGCCGAGGCGTTCGCCGCCGCGGCGGGTGCGCTGAAGGTCGGCGACCCGCTCGACCCCGCCACCGAACTCGGTCCCCTGGTCGCGCGGCGCCAGCAGCAGCGCTCCCTCGACTACATCCGGATCGGCCAGGACGAGGGCGCCAAGATCCTTACCGGCGGCGGCCGTCCGGCGTCCCAGGAGCGGGGCTGGTACGTCGAGCCGACTCTCTTCGGCGACGTTGACAACTCCATGCGCATCGCCCGCGAGGAGATCTTCGGCCCCGTCATCTGCCTGCTGCCGTACAGCGACGAGGACGAGGCCGTACGGATCGCCAACGACTCCGACTACGGGCTCAGCGGCAGCGTCTGGACCGCCGACACCGAGCGCGGCATCGACATCGCCCGCCGGGTGAGGACGGGCACGTACAGCGTGAACACGTTCAGTCTCGACATGCTCGGGCCGTTCGGCGGCTACAAGAACTCCGGCCTGGGACGGGAGTTCGGCCCCGAGGGGTACGCCGAGTACTTCGAGCACAAGATGATCCACCTGCCGGCCGGATACGAGGGGGCGTGATGGGGGACCGCTGGTCCGTCGGGGTCGACCGCGGGGTCTGCATCGGCTCCGGGATGTGCGTGAACCAGGCGCCGGGCGGATTCACGCTGGACTCCGCCCGGCAGTCCCACCCGTCGGCCCCGGAGACCGACGCCAGCGAGACGATCCTCGCCGCGGCCGAGGGGTGCCCGGTCGAGGCGATCACGATCATGCTGATCGGCTCGGGGGAGGCTGTTTTCCCGCCGGAGGAGTAGGCGGAGAAGCAGACGGGGGCGGCGACGGGTCGGAAGTCGGTCCGTGTCCGACGCTGAGAACGGGGCGACAGCGTCTCCGCGGGAAGCCCCCGGAGAGAGGCGTGGCCTGGCTCTGGAGGTCGTTCATGGCGTGGGTGCCGGCGGCGTGGGCGTGATGGTCACCTGGTTGCCGTCCGGGCCGACGTGGACCGTGACGGCGTTCGGCAGGTGCACGTTGGCGGCGGAGAGGTAGACGGTGTCCGAGGCCGGGTCGAAGTAGAGCTGTGCGGAGTCGGCGCGCACCAAGCTCTCGTCGAGCACTCTGCTGTGGACCCACTGCGCCCCCGCCGGTGCGAACTCGGCGAGTTCGGCGGGAATGGAGATGCCTTCGGGCTCGGCCCCGACGACCGCCGGCTGCATCTGCGTGGACGCCGTCAGGACGGCCACCGAGCCGGGGTCGAGCTTCATGAGGGCGCTGATGTAGTAGTCCGTGGGGCCGGGCGCTCGGCTGTCCGCGCCGGGAGCCTTCTGCTGCCAGTGGGCCGAGACGACCCGACCGAGCTTCGGCAGGCGCTTGACCAGCGGCTCGGTGTCAGTGTGAATCTCGGGGGGCTTCGAGGCCTCGGCCTTCACGTCGGTGGCGGGCCTGACCGCGCAGCCGGTGACCACAGTTGCCGCCAGCAGGAGCGCGCTCACCCATACAAGAGATCTTTTACGCTCCGTCACTGCTTCCCCCACCTCGCTCAGGGTCTGCTGTTCTATCACATGGCCTGTGAGGGCCAACTGGTGTGCTCCCAGAGCCTGATGACCGGAGAGAGACAGACTCTCAGGCCGCGCACCCGTTGTCCGCGACCACGAAATACCCCGCCGGTGACTCCCGCAGCGTGTGTGTGACGAAGATGGTGTTCAGGAAGTACGCCGCCGTGCTCCCGCACTGGTCGGGGCCCGGGGCGGGGAGAGCGAGAAGCTGGTCGGCGCCTCCCCGGTCGCGCAGCTCGACGAGAGCCTGGCCGCGGTGGACCTGGAGCTGACCACCGAGCAGCGGGCGGCGCTCGACGCGGCCCACTGACAGCCCCGGACACGGCGCCCCGATTGCCCTGGACGCGGCCCGCCGGCGGCCCCCGGCGGGGGCCCGCACCATGTACGCCGCCACCATGCCGACGTACGACAGTGTGTGCACCGACCCCGTGTGACGCGGGCTCCGGCCTCCTTACGGTGACGACCATGGAGACTCCTCAGAGCCCGGATCACGGGCCCGCCCCGCACGCCGCCCCGGCCACCGTCCCGCCGTTCGCCGCCGGTCCCTCGCCGTCGCCCACGGACCGGCTCCTCGCCGGACGCACCGCCCTGGTCACGGGGGCGGCGAGCGGGATCGGGCGGGCCTGCGCACAGGCCCTGGCCGCCGCGGGAGCCCACGTCCACGTGGTGGACAAGGCCGCCGACGCCGCAGAGGATCTGGCCCGGGCGATCGGCGGGACGGCGTGGGTCCTCGATCTCTCCGTCCCCGACGCGGTCGACACGCTGCCCGCCGACGCGGACATCGTGGTCAACAACGCCGGGCTCCAGCACGTCGCCCCCGTGCACGCGTTTCCGCCGGACCGCTTCGCGCTGATCCAGCGGGTCATGGTGGAAGCCCCGTTCCGCATCTTGCGCCGGACCCTGCCGGGCATGTACGAACGCGGCTGGGGGCGCGTGGTCAACATCTCGTCCGTCCACGGTCTGCGGGCCAGCCCCTACAAATCGGCCTATGTGACGGCCAAGCACGCACTGGAGGGACTCAGCAAGGTGGTCGCGCTCGAAGCGGCGGAGCACGGGGTGACGAGCAACTGCGTCAACCCCGGGTACGTACGCACGCCCCTGGTCGAGAACCAGATCGCGGACCAGGCCCGTGCGCACGGCATCTCCGAGGAGGAGGTCGTGGGCCGGATCATGCTGGAACGCAGCGCGATCAAGCGCCTGATCGAACCCGACGAGGTCGCCGAGGCCGTGCTGTGGCTCTGCGGGCCGCGTACCCGGCACATCACCGGAACCTCCCTCTCCATGGACGGCGGCTGGACCGCCAACTGATCCCCTTCCCCTACGAACGCCGGTCGCCCATGTCTGAACCGTCCGCCTCCGCCGCGCCCCACCTGCGCCTCCTCCTCGACCTGCTGGCCGAGGACGCCCCCGCCGAGGCGCTGGGAGCCGTCTCCTCCCAGGCGCGGGCGGCCGGTGTCCCCGAGGGCGAACTCGCCGAGGTGGAGGCGGCCACCGCCACCGCCCTGCGGATCAGGGGCGCCCTGCGCCAGCACCGGCGCCGCGAGCTCCAGCTCACCGCGCTCTTCGACACCGCGGGCGATCTGGCCGCCTCCCGGGATTTGGACGACGTACTGAAGGCGATCGTCCGGCGGGCCAGGATGCTGCTCGGCACGGACACGGCGTATCTCACGCTCCCCGACGAGGAGGCGGGGGACACCTACATGCGGGTGACCGACGGGTCGGTGTCGCTCCTCTTCCAGCGGCTGCGGCTGGAACTCGGCGAAGGGCTCGGCGGCCTGGTCGCGCAGACCGCGAGCCCGTACGCCACCCCCGACTACCGCACCGACGAGCGCTTCCACCACACCCGCAACATCAACGCCGGGGTACTCGACGAGGGGCTCGTCGCCATCCTGGGCGTGCCCCTGCTCCTGGGCTCCAGCCGCGGCGGTACGGGAAAGGTCATCGGCGTCCTCTTCGCCGCCGACCGCGCGCCCCGCGTCTTCAGCCCCGACGAGGTCGCCCTGCTCTGCTCGCTCGCCGCACACGCCGCGATCGCCATCGACACCGCCCGCGCACTCGCCGACACCCGGTCCGCCCTGGACGAACTCGCCGAGACGAACGCCGAGCTGGCCGAGGCCAACGCGGCCGTACGGGCCCACTCGGCGGCCATGCGACGGGCCGAGGAGTCCCACGACCGGCTGACCGACCTGGTGCTGCGCGGCCGCGACGTCAAGGACGTCGCCGCGGCGGTCGCGGGGCTGCTGGACTCCCCGCTCACCATCCACGACCCCGGCGGGCGGCCCCTGGCGGCCGTCCGGCCCGACGGTGCGGACTTCGCCGCCGACAGCATGGACGCCGGGTGGCTGGCCGAGACCGCCGAGGAGTCCCGTACGGGAGCCCGCGCCGTGCACCGCGACGGGCGGGTGATCTGCGCCGTCCTCGCCGGGCAGGAACTCTTGGCCGGCCTGGTCCTGCACCGCCGCGCACCGCTCGACGACTCCGACCGGCGGCTGTTCGAGCGTGCCTCGGTGGTCACGGGTCTCCTGCTGCTGTTGCGGCGCACGGTCGCGGAGACCGAGAACCGGATCCGCGGGGAGCTGATCAGCGACCTGCTCACCGACGCGGACCGCGACCCGGCCGGGCTCGCCGAACGCGGCCGGCGCCTCGGCATCGACCTCGACCGCCCGCATCTGCTGCTGGTGGCCGAGAGCGGCACCCGGGAGCGGCTGGCCCCTGCCGCGATGCGCTATCTGTTCGGCGGTGACATCCACGGGGTGAGCGCCGAACACGCCGGGAACGTGGTGCTGTTGATCGATACCGGTGACCGCGGCCCGGCCGCCGGTGACGCGGCGCGCGCGGCGGCGGCACAGCTCGGGCAGCTGATCCAGGCCCCCGTCACCGTCGCCGCCACCGGACCGGCCCGCGGCGCCCGGGAGCTGGCCTCCGCATACGGGGAGGCCGCCCGCTGCCTGCGCGCCATGCGGGTCCTGGGGCGTACGGGGGAAGGCGCGTGCGTCGAGGAACTCGGTTTCCTGGGCGTTGTGTTGGGCAACGCCCAGGACGTCGACGGCTTCGTCTCGGCGACGCTGGGGCCCTTGCTGGAGTACGACGCGCAGCGCGGCACCCATCTCGTGCGGACGCTCGGCGCCTATTTCGGGTCCGGGGGCAGCCTCATCCGCGCCAAGGACGAACTCCACGTGCACGTCAACACGGTGGTGCAGCGGCTGGACCGGGTGCAGGTGCTGCTGGGGCGGGACTGGAACGAGCCCGGGCGGGCGCTGGAGCTGCAACTCGCTCTGCGGTTGAATGCGTTGACGGGTGGGCGGGAGCGGTAGTGGCCGTCCGGCCGCTTGGGGCGGGTTCCGCTGTCCGTGTCCTCAAGCGCCGGACGGCTGAAGAGATGTCCTCAAGCGCCGGACAGGCCGGAGGCGCCGGACATCGTCAGCAAGTGGCCGGCGATCTCGTTGCCGCCCGCTTCTCCCGTCAGCAGTGTGTAGTGGTTGACGTTCCGTACCGGTACCGGCGTCACCCCGGTCCCCCCGAGGTCCGCCGCCGCCAGGCGGGTCTCGTCGTACAGGCCCTGCTCCTCGTTCATCAGGCCCCGCTGCGCCCACAGCAGCGTCGCCGGGACCGGTAGCTTCCGTACCGCCGTCAGCGCCTCCTCGTCGAAGAGGCCGATGCCGTCGGCGCGTACGGCCTCGATCCGGCAGGTGGAGTGCATGGCGGGTTCGGCCCCGGTCAGATCGCGCTGGATGTACGCGTCCACCTCGGCCGACCAGGCATCCGCGAACGCGGGGTGCGCCTGCCAGAAGGAGCGGTACGCGGCCCGGTCCGGGAAGGTCATCGACAGCCGGTCCATGGCCGGGCCGATCACGGCGGTCAGCAGCTCGTCCGGGGAGAGATGCGTGGGGGCGGGGAAGCCGATGCCGCCGTCGACCAGCAGCAGCGGCCCGAACCGCTCCGGGTGCCGTACGGCGGCCAGCGCCGTCACGAACGCGCCCATAGAATGGCCCGCCAGCACAACCCGGCCCAGGCCCAGGCCCAGGGCCTCCGTCAGCGCGGCGACGTCATCGGCGTGCTGGGCGATCCCGTATGGCCCCGGCAGGGCGGAACTCCCGGCCCTGCCACGCAGATCCGGGGCGATCAGGGTGACGTGGCCGGCGAGTAGCCCGGCCACCGGGCCCCAGGACAGTGCGTTGGCCGTGATGCCGTGCAGGGCGACGACGACCGGGGCGTCCGGCTCCCGGGCCGGCCACCTCAGTACCGCCAACTCGCCGCCGTTCACGGGGACCTGAATCTCTTCGTACGGAATCACGGCTGTCCGTTCTCCTTCCGGGCGCGCTTCGGGGGTGTTTCGTCGGCGGGGCCGCGGCGCGGCACCAGCCGGGACGGCAGCCGGGCCAGGCCGCCGGGCAGCAGGTGTACGACGGCCACGAACAGCACGCCGAGCAGGAACAGCGGCTGGGAGAGCGGTACCCGCAGCACCGCGGGAAGGTCGGCGACCGCACCCGATCCGGCGAGATCGCCGAGCCGGTGGTCGGCCCACGTGTAGAGGATGCCGCCGGCCATCGGCCCCCAGCGGGTGCCCGAGCCACCCAGCACCACCATCACGAGCAGCGACAGCGTGAAGTCCGACGTCGTCGTCTGGGGGGTGGAGCCGCCGGTGAGCAGCAGATGGACGAGCCCGCCGAGCGCGGCCAGCGCACCGGCCAGGACGAACGCCGTCAGCTTGAACCCGTACGGCTTCAGCCCCAGCACCTCCACCCGGCGCTCGTTCTCCTTGATGCCCTCCCAGACGCGCCCCGTCGGGGAGCGGACCGCCCAGTGGACGACGGCCAGGGTGAGGACGAGATAGCCGAGCGCGACCCAGTACAGGTTTGCCGTGTGCTCGATGCCCACGAGCCCGGACGGCAGCAGCTCGGCGGGCGCGGCCCGGCCCTCCTCGCCGCCGGTGAAGCCGCCGGGGTTGCGGGAGACGAGGATCGAGCCCGCCTGGGCGAAGGCCAGCGTCACCATGGAGAAGCCGATGCCGGTGACGCGCAGGCTCACCGATCCCAGCACCAGTGCGAGCGCGATCCCGAAGCAGACGCCGACCGGCGCGGAGACGGCGAACGGCAGTCCGGCCTCCAGCATGATGGTGTTGGTGGCGTAGCTGCCCGCCGCGAAGTACAGGGCATGCCCGAAGGAGAGCAGCCCGGTCCGGCCGAGCAGCAGGTCGTAGCCGGTGGCCAGGGCGCCGAACAACAGGCAGGTGGCGAGGAGTTGCAGGCTGCCCGGACTGCCCAGCGGGCCGTCGAGCAGTCCCGGCAACGGCAGGGCGCTGTACGGAGCGACGATCAGCAGCACCAGCACGACGGCCGGCCACCAGCGCAGCAGCCGGGCCGTGTTCGCGCGCACCGGTGCGTCGGACGGTGCCGCGGGCGTTCCGCTCGTGCGGTCGGGTGTCCCGGTCACGGTGCTCACGCGAGCCTCCCGGTCAGTCCGCGCGGCCGTACGAGCAGCAGCGCGGCGAGCAGGACGACGACGGCCAGGTCGCCGAGGCCCGCTGCGGTGTAGTAGTTGGCGAACTGTTGGACCAGGCCGATCACGACGGACGCCACGGCGGCGCCGGTCACCGAGCCCATGCCCCCGGTGACGACCACGACGAACGCGAAGATCAGCAGCGAGGTGCCCTGCCGGGGGTCGACCGAGCCGAAGTACAGCCCGCCGAGCGCCCCGCCGAGCGCGGCGGCCGAGCCGCCGATCGCGAAGACGAGGGTGAACGCCTTGCGGACGTCGATGCCGAGCGCGGTCACCATCGCCCGGTCCTCGACCCCCGCCCGTACGACCAGTCCGTGCCGGGTCCGTCCGAGGAAGAGCCGCAGCGCGATCAGCACCACGACCGCCGCCGCGATCAGCACCAGCCGGTTGACCGGGACCTCCGCGCCCAGCAGGGAGAATGTGCCGGACAGCGCCTCGGGCCCGGGGAAGGTCCGGGCGTCCGAGCCCCAGATGCCCGACAGCAGCGCCGGGACGGCGAGCCCCACCCCGACCGTGGCGAGCACCTGCTCGCGCGGCCGGGTGTAGAGCGGGCGGACGACGGTGAGTTCCAGCAGCACCGCGGCGGCGGTGCCCACAGCCGTACCGAACAGGACCGCGAGGACGAAGCCCGCACCGCCGGGGCCCGCGCCCGGCAGATTGCCGGACGCCGCCCACCAGGTGCCGTACGCGCCGATGGAGAGCAGCGCCCCGTGCGCGAAGTTGAGCACGTCCATCAGCCCGAAGATCAGCGAAAGCCCCGACGCGATCAGGAAGTAGAGCGCCCCCAGACCGAGTCCGGTCATGGTGAGCAGCACAAGGGTGGACATCAGGAATCCTCCTCCGCGTTCCGGGAAGGGACGGGGGCGGCCGGGCCGTGCCCCACGCCCAGCAGCCGGCGCGCCGCCTCCGCGTCGCCCAGCAGCTCACCGGCCGGTCCCTGATGGGCGGTCCGGCCGTCGGCGAGCACTGTGCAGTGCGCGGCGAGGCGCCGTACGACGGCGAGGTTCTGCTCCACGAGCAGCACCGGCACCGCCTCGGCGGCCCGCTCCAGCACCTCGGCGACCTCGGTGACCACCTTGGGCGCCAGACCCTTGGTGGGTTCGTCCGCGATGATCAGCCGGTTTCCGCCCAGCAGGGTGCGCCCGATGGCGACCATCTGCTGCTGCCCGCCGGACAGCGTCCCGGCCAACTGGCGCTCCCGGCGTTTCAGTTCGGGGAAGAGCTCATGGACGAGGGGGTACGCGGGTGCGCCCGCCCCGCGCCGCTCGGCCAGCCGCAGGTTCTCCGCCACGGTCAGTCCGGCGAAGATGCCGCGGTCCTCGGGGGCGTAACCGATGCCCCGCCGCACCAGCGTGTGGGTGGGCAGTGCCACGGTCTCCTCACCGTCGAGCCGGACGCTTCCGGTGCGCGGGACGAGGCCGAGGACGCCGCGCACGGTCGTGGTCTTCCCGGCGCCGTTCCGGCCGAGGAGCGCGGTCACCCCGTGGCGGGCGACATCGAGGTCCACGCCGTGCAGGATGTGCCGTCCGCCGATGAGAACCCGCAGGTCCCGTACGACGAGCAGGGTTTCCGTCGTCACAGGCCCTCCCCGAGATAGGCCTGCTGCACGGTCGGGTCGGCGGTCACGGCCTCGGGGGTGTCCAGCGCCAGCAGCCGGCCGTGGTGCATCACGGCCAGCCGGTCGGCCAGTCCCAGCAGTACGTCCATGTGGTGCTCGACCATGAGGACGGTGCGGCCCTCGTCCCGGTGCAGGGTGCGGATCAGTTCGGTGAGCGCGGGGACCTCCTCCGCGCTCACCCCGGCCATCGGTTCGTCGAGCAGCATCAGCCGCGGCTCGCCCACGAGCAGCACCGCCAGCTCCAGCTTCCGCTTCTCGCCGTGCGACAGCTCGGACGCCAGCGCCCGTGCGCGGTGGCCGAGTCCGGTGCGCTCCAGTACGCCGCGCACCTCGTCGGTGTACGGGGAGGCGCGCCGCCACACGCGGTACGAGCCGCCCCCGGCGGCCTGGGCGGCCAGCCGGACGTGGTCGGCCACGCTCATTCCCGGCCAGAGGCTGGACGTCTGGAACGTCCGGCCGATGCCGCGCCGGGCCCGGACGTGCGCGGGACGGCCGGTCAGGTCCGTACCGTCCAGCGCGATGGTGCCCGAGGTGGCCGTCGTCAGCCCGCTGATCAGATTGAACAGCGAGGTCTTGCCGGCCCCATTGGGGCCGATGAAGGCCAGGAACTCGCCCTCGCGGACATCCAGGGTGATGTCCTCGACGATGGTCGCCCCACCGACGCCCCAGCCCAGTCCGGCCAGTTGAAGCACGGGGGCGGTGGAGTGCGCCGCGCTCCCGTGATCCGTCGTGATGTCAGGTGCTGCCACCGGTCAGCCCGCCGAGGGCTTCGCGGGCGGCGCCACCTTGTCCATCGGCTCGGTGGTCACCAGCTCCGGCTTCGCGGTGGCACCCTTCCCGGTCAGCTTCGCCACGAACATCGGCTGCAGCAGCGCGTGGTCCTCGGCCCGGATCTGCTCCTTGCCCTTCACCCCGTCGAAGCTCCAGCCCTCCAGGGCCTTCGCCATGGCGGCGGGATCGGCGGCGCTGCCCTTCTCCACGGCGTGCACGATCATCTGGGCCGCGGTGAAGCCGTCGGGGGTGAACAGGTCGGGGGTGCCGCCCGCCTTGGCCACCGATTCCAGCATGGCCTTCTCCACGGCGTTGCCGCCGCCCGCGCCGGGGAAGTAGTGCGCCAGGAACGAGACCTTGGAGCCTGCCGCACCGAAGACCGGGTACGAGGCGGTCCCGGCCAGCCCGGTGACCACCTTGGAGGCGCTCGGCACCCCCTGCTGGTCCAGGGCGGTCCACAGCGCGGGGGCGGTGGAACCGGCCCAGGCGACGAAGACCAGATCGGGACCGGCGGCCTTCACCTGCCGGGCGAACGGGGTCAGGTCCGTGGCGCTCGGCGGGGCCAGCACGGAACCCACCTTCGCGCCCTGGCCGCCGAGTACGGCCTTCACCGCGGCGACGTTGGCCTGGCCGAACGTGGAGTCCTGGGCCAGCACGGTGACCTTCTTGCCCTCGGCCCCGCCGAGCATCGCCCCGGCGGTGAGGATGTCCTGGTAGGACTGCCGGCCGGAGCGGAACGTGTAGGCGTTGATCCCGGTCACGGCGTCGGTGGCGGCGGGCCCGCTGACGTACAGCACTTTGTTCTGCGCGGCGAGTGGCGCCATCTGCAGGGCGACCCCGGAGTCCGTGGTCCCGGCCAGTACCTTGTAGCCCTTGCCGATCAGGTTCTTCGCCGCGGCGACCGCCTTGCCGGGGTCGCCCGCGTCGTCCTGCTCGGTGACCTCGATGCGGTGCCCGGCCACCTTGCCGGTGCCCTTCGTCGCGTAGTCCAGACCCGCCATGAAGCCGTCGCGGTACTGCTTCCCGTAGGCCGCGAGCAGCCCGGTCCGGGAGTAGACCAGCCCCACGTCGACGGTCTGGTCCTTCGCGCCCTTTCCGGACGCGGTGTCCGTCTCGCCCGCCTTGCCGGCGGCGGTGCAGCCGGTCAGCAGGAGGCCGGCGGCGGCCAGTGTGGCGAGTGCGGAGAGGGATCTGCGGTGGTGGACGGTGCCTGTGGTTCTGCGACGCATGGTGACCGGCTCCTCGGCGGGATTCCTGTGATGTCGCCGAACCGTATGAACCCCGCGCCGCCGTCGACATGGTGCAGGAGCCCCCACCTGAGGCGGTGTACATGTGGGGGCCGCACATGGGCCGGAGCCGGGGGCAGGGTGGCGCGGCCCGGGGGGACCGCGCTCCGTCACCGCCCCGTCATCCGTCCGGGCGGCTGTCCGTCAGGGCACCCGGCACAGAGATGTGAGGGGTATGCGTGTTCGCCAGGGGCTGTCCGCGGCGAGGTGCCGTGGCCGTCGTCGTGCGCCCGGCAGGGATGACGGACCGGCCCTCAGGGGGCGTCCGGCGTCGTCACGTCGATCAGCCGGCACACCGTCTCGATGTCTGTCTTCACCTGCGCGATCGACGCCCGCCCCGACAGCCAGGTGATCAGCGCCGAGTGCCAGGTGTGCTCGATGACCCGGACCGCGGACAGCTGCTCCAGCGTCGGGTGCTGGAGCCCCATCGAGTCCAGGATGATGGCCGTCGTGATCCGCGAGACGGTGTCCACTTCGGGACTGACGCTGCGGTCCGCGAAGGTCAGCGCACGCACCATCGCATCCGCCAGATGCGGTTCGCGCTGCATCGCGCGGAACGCCCGCATCAGGGTGTCGGCGACGCGCGCCGCCGCGTCGTCCCCGGCCGGGGGGCGCTTGCGCAGCGTCCCGTGCATGTGCTGGAGCTGGTCCTGCATGGTGGCGACCAGGAGGTGGATCTTGGAGGGGAAGTACCGGTACAGCGTGCCCAGGGCGACCCCGGCGGCCTCCGCCACCTCACGCATCTGCACCGCCTCGAAACCGCCCCTGCTGGCGAGCTGGGCGCTGGCGTGCAGAATGCGACGACGGCGGGCCTCCTGCCGTTCCGTCAGGGGCGGCGATGCCGGCTTGGCTTCCGCTGTCATGTGTCCCCATCCATGGCTTCTGTCCGCGACCGGGGGAGGCGTCTGGGCCCCGGCGGCGCACAGCATGCCAGGGTGCCCGGTGGTGGCGCGAATCACCTGATCCGGCCGTTGCGTCGACGCTACCTGCCGGTAGATTCGTAGCTCATTGAACGATCCAGTCTGAAACTTGTTCTAGATTAGCGTGAGCGGTTACGCTCCGGCGGACACGCAGTGAGAAGGGGGCCGAGTGTGACCGCTGAGGCCATAGAAGCGGGCCCCCGCGTGGGCGGCCACTCGTCGGGCAGCACCGACGGGCGACCCCTGCGCATCGCACTTCTCACCTACAAGGGCAACCCGTTCTGCGGTGGTCAGGGTGTGTACGTACGCCACCTCGGCCGCGAGCTCGCCCGCCTCGGCCACAGCGTCGAAGTGATCGGCGCCCAGCCCTATCCCGTACTCGACGAGGGCGTCCCGCTCACCGAGTTGCCGAGCCTGGACCTCTACCGCCAGCCCGACCCGTTCCGCACCCCCGGGCGCGGCGAGTACCGGGACTGGATCGACGCCGCCGAGCTCGCCACCATGTGGACCGGCGGTTTCCCGGAACCGCTCACCTTCAGCCTCCGCGCCCGCCGCCATCTCGCCGCCCGCCGGGGCGAGTTCGACGTCATTCACGACAACCAGACCCTCGGATACGGGCTGTTGGCGGATCTCGGCGCACCCCTCGTCACCACGATCCACCACCCCATCACCGTCGACCGGCAGCTGGAGCTGGACGCCGCGGGCAGCCGTCGCCGCCGCGCCTCCGTGCGCCGCTGGTACGCCTTCACCCGCATGCAGAAGCGGGTCGCGCGCCGGCTGCCGTCGGTCCTCACCGTCTCCGGCTCCTCCAAGCAGGAGATCGTCGACCACCTCGGGGTGCGGCAGGACCGGATCCACGTCGTGCACATCGGTGCGGACACCGACCTGTGGTCGCCCGACCCGAAGATCGCCGAGGTGCCGGGCCGGATCGTCACCACCTCCAGTGCCGACGTCCCGCTGAAGGGCCTAGTCCACCTCGTCGAGGCGCTCGCCGAGCTCCGTACCGAGAACCCGCAGGCGCACCTCGTGGTCGTCGGCAAGCGGGCCGAGGACGGACCGGTCGCGCAGGCCATCGAGCGGTACGGACTCCAGGGCGCCGTCGAGTTCGTCAAGGGCATCAGCGACGCCGAACTCGTCGACCTGGTGCGGAGCGCCGAGATCGCCTGTGTCCCCTCGTTGTACGAGGGGTTCTCGCTGCCCGCCGCCGAGGCCATGGCCACCGGCACCCCGCTCGTCGCCACCACCGGCGGTGCGATCCCCGAGGTGGCCGGCCCGGACGGCGAGACCTGCCTGGCCGTGCCGCCCGCCGACGCCGGGGCGCTGGCCGCCGCACTCGCCCGGCTGCTGGGCGACCCGGAACTGCGGGCCCGGCTCGGCGCCGCGGGCCGCGAACGGGTGCTGTCCCGGTTCACCTGGAAGCAGGCGGCCATCGGCACCGCGGAGCTCCACCGGCAGGCGATCGCCGCCCGCGCCGCCACCACGCACTCCGGCAGCCGTCGGTGACCCCGACGCCCGTCCTCGCCGTCCCGGCTCCCTGACCCCCCTCGACCCCCGACCGCGAAAGCAGGCATTCGTGCTGACCGTGGACTTCACCCGCTTCCCGCTCGCCGCAGGCGACCGAGTGCTCGATCTGGGCTGCGGCGCCGGACGCCACGCCTTCGAGTGCTACCGGCGCGGCGCCCAGGTGGTGGCACTCGACCAGAACGGCGAGGAGATCCGCGAGGTCGCGAAGTGGTTCGCGGCGATGAAGGAGGCCGGCGAGGCCCCCGAGGGTGCCACCGCCACCGCGATGGAGGGCGACGCGCTCAACCTGCCGTTCCCCGACGAGTCCTTCGACGTCGTCATCATCTCCGAGGTGATGGAGCACATCCCAAACGACAAGGGCGTGCTCGCCGAGATGGTCCGGGTCCTCAAGCCCGGCGGCCGGATCGCCATCACCGTGCCGCGGTACGGCCCCGAGAAGATCTGCTGGACGCTCTCCGACGCGTACCACGAGGTCGAGGGCGGCCACATCCGCATCTACCGGGCCGATGAACTCCTGGGCAAGATCCGCGGCGCCGGTCTCAAGCCGTACGGCACCCACCACGCCCACGCCCTGCACTCGCCGTACTGGTGGCTGAAGTGCGCGTTCGGAGTCGGCCGCGACGGCAAGGACGCAGCGCTCCCGGTCCGCGCGTACCACAAGCTGCTGGTCTGGGACATCATGAAGAAGCCGGCCGTTACCCGGGTCGCCGAGCAACTGCTCAACCCGGTCGTCGGCAAGAGCTTTGTCGCCTACGCCACCAAGCCGCACCTGCCCAGGGCCGCCGCCGCGGACGACCTTTCGAAGGCTGAGGCGTGACCACTCCCGAGCAGACCGAACACCTCGTGCTGCCCGGAGTGCTCACCGCCGAGCAGGCCACCGAGACCGTCGCCGCGCTGCTCGCCGTGCAGTGCGAGGACGGCGCGCTGCCCTGGTTCCGCGGTCACCACCTCGACCCGTGGGATCACACCGAGGCCGCCATGGCCCTCGACGCCGCGGGTGAGCACGCCGCGGCAGAACGCGCCTACGAGTGGCTGGCCCGGCACCAGAACGAGGACGGCTCCTGGTACGCCGCCTACCACGACGGCGACCCGGACCGGCCGACCGACCGGGGCCTGGAGTCCAACTTCTGCGCGTACGTGGCGGTCGGCGTCTGGCACCACTACCTCGCCACCGGCGACGACGCGTTCATCGACCGGATGTGGCCGACCGTCTACGCGGCCGTCGAATTCGTCCTGCGGCTCCAGCAGCCCGGCGGGCAGATCGGCTGGAAGCGTGAACCCGACGGCACCCCGGTCGACGACGCCCTGCTGACCGGCTGCTCCTCCATCCACCAGGCGCTGCGCTGTGCACTCGCCATCGCCGAACAGCGTGAAGAGCCGCAGCCCGACTGGGAGCTGGCGACCGGTGCGCTCGCGCACGCGATCCGCAACCACCCCGAGCGCTTCCTCGACAAGAGCCACTACTCGATGGACTGGTACTACCCGGTCCTCGGCGGCGCGCTCACCGGAACGGCCGCCAAGGAACGGATCGAGGAAGCCTGGGACCGCTTCGTCGTCCCCGGCCTCGGGGTGCGCTGTGTGCTGCCCAACCCCTGGGTGACGGGCGGCGAGAGCTGCGAACTCGCCCTGACGCTCTGGGTGATGGGCGAGTCCGACCGGGCGCTGGAGATTCTCCAGTCCATTCATCACCTGCGCGCCGAGGGCGGCATGTACTGGACCGGTTACGTCTTCGAGGGCAACCGGGCGTTCTGGCCGGAGGAGCACACCACGTGGACCGCCGGCTCGCTGCTGCTCGCGGTGGCCGCTCTGGGGGGCGACGAGGCGACCACAGCGGTCTTCAGCGGCGAACGGCTGCCGAAGGGGCTGGAGCCGGACTGCTGCGATGACGCTTCGCGCACCTGATGGTCCGCGTGGACCACTGAGCGCGCCCTCACCGGCGGGTCAATAGCGGCGGATGTGAACACCGGGTTGCCGCTTTCTGCGGCCTGAAACCCGGACGGCGCCTCCTGAGTGGCGCGGCACCCGGGCCGGGGCGAGCCTGGCCGGGAGTGCCAAACCGCGTCACTCTCCGCAGAACTCGCCGTGTGCCCGTCCAGGGAGGCCCGCTGTGCCCAGTTCCGTACCGCTCCGCCGTCTGTTCGTGGCGTTGCTGCTGTCCTGCACCGTGCTGGTGGGCGCCACCGCGTGCGGCAACGGCTCCGGCAAAAGTGCGAGCTCCTCCCCGGCCCCGAGCGGTACGGCGTCGCCGGAGAAGCAGAAGCTCGCGAAGACGCGGTTCGTCGCCAATGCGGGGCTCGCGGCGGGGGCCACGTATCAGTGGATCGTGAAGCCGTACCGTGCGGGCACGTTCAAGAAGGGCGCCGACGGGCGGAAGTTCGCACTGGTCAAGGCGGGGCTCGCGGGCGGGTTCGCCTACAGCCGGCTCAAGGCGGCGGCGGAGAACGCCAAGGGCGACCCGCTGCTGTCGAAGGCGGTCGCGCCGCTGACGGCGGGCATCGAGTCGCTCAAGGGGCTCGGGAACAAGCTCCGCACGGGCGAGGCGGGCGCGGGGGACGTCGGTGCCTTCGAGAACGTCATCAACGGCATCAAGGACGCGGGCAAGAGCGCGGGCGCCGAGGTGAAGGACAAGGTGCCGTCCGCCTCCCAGCTCGGCGGATAGCCGGATGTGAGCAGAGGGACGGCCGCACTAGGGTGCCGCCATGACACTTCTGGCACATGATCGCTACTGCGACGAAATCGTCCGGCACCGGGAGTTGATCGACTTCTGGCTGGAGCGTGCGACGTTCCGCTGAGGCGGGCGCTCAGGCGCTGTTGAGGTCTGCCAGTACGCGCAGGGTGTGTGGGTCCGGCGCCGCGACCAGCAGGTCGGTCACCGGGCCCTTGCGCCACAACTCCAGCCGCTCCGCGATCCGTTCACGCGGTCCGACGAGCGAGATCTCATCGGCGAACGCGTCCGGCACGGCCAGCACCGCCTCCTCCTTGCGGCCTTGGAGGAACAGCTGCTGGATCCGCCGCGCCTCCTCCGCGAAGCCCATCCGTGCCATCAGGTCGGCGTGGAAGTTACGGGCGGCGTGTCCCATCCCGCCGATGTAGAAGCCGAGCATTGCCTTCACCGGCAGCAGGCCTTCCGTGACGTCGTCACAGACGTGCGCGCGGGCCATCGGCGCGATCATGAAGCCGTCGGGGAGCTCGGTCAGCGACGCCTCGTACACATCGGTCCGCAGCGGCGACCAGTACAGCGGCAGCCAGCCGTCCGCGATCCGGGTCGTCTGTGCGATGTTCTTCGGGCCTTCGGCACCCAGCAGTACGGGCATCTTGGCCCGCAGCGGATGGGTGATCGACTTCAGCGGTTTGCCGAGCCCGGTCGCGTCCGGACCGGTGTACGGATGGGAGTGGAACCGCCCGTCCAGCTCAACAGGGGACTCCCGCCTCAGTACTTGCCGGATGACCTCGACGTACTCGCGGGTGGCGGTCAGCGGGCTCTTCGGGAACGGGCGCCCGTACCAGCCCTCCACCACCTGGGGCCCTGACAGTCCGAGCCCGAGCATCATGCGGCCGCCGGAGAGATGGTCGAGCGTCAGTGCGTGCATGGCTGTCGCGGTAGGGGTGCGCGCCGCCATCTGCGCGATGCCGGTGCCCAGCCGGATGCGGGAGGTGTGCGCCGCGATCCAGGTCAGCGGGGTGAAGGCGTCGGAGCCCCAGGCCTCCGCCGTCCACACCGAGTCGTAGCCCAGCCGTTCCGCCTCGCGGGCGAGCTCCAGGTGGGCGGGGTCCGGGCCGCGGCCCCAGTAGCCGAGAGCGAGTCCGAGCCGCATACCGGTCCCTCCAGCCATATCGAACTGACGATACGTCAGATCACTTTGTACGGACGGAGAGTACGGCAGCGGCCCCCCGCCCGGAAGGGGCGAGGGGCCGCGGAGCGGAAGTGCTGTCAGCCGCGCTGGATGCCCGTGGTGTCCTGCAGAACGCCACGACGGCCGTCCTGGGTCTGGGCGATGAGGCCCGGACCGCGCTGCTCGACCGCGAGGTACCAGGTGCCCGGCGCCAGTTCGGCGATCGGGCTCGGTGAACCGTCCTCGCCGTACAGCGCGCGGGCCACCGGAACGGCGAACCAGAACGGCGTGAAGTCACCGGCCGGCGCGGCGCCGCCCTGCGGGGCCTGCTGCGCCGGCGCCTGGCTGGGGTCGGGCTGACCGGGCTGCGGCTGGGCACCGTACGGCTGGGGCTGACCCGGCTGCGCACCGTACGGCTGCTGCTGCTGGGCACCCGGGTAGCCGTACCCCTGGCCGGGCTGCGGCTGGCCGCCGTACGGCGCCTGCGCGGCCTGCGGGCGCGGGGCACTCATCAGGGGTGCCTTCAGCGCGGGAACCAGCGGGGCGGCGACCGCGCCGCCGGCCAGCACGAGCGAGGCGATCAGACCGAGGACGAGACCGGCACCGGCGTCGACCTGGCCGAGGTCGATGATCGTCCAGAAGATGTTCCACGCGGTGAAGACCGTGGCCGCGACACCGAACTGGCCGAGTTCCAGGCCGACGACCTTGCGGGGCTGGGGCTGCGAATGGGAGAGCACGATCAGTGCCGCACCGATCACCCCGACCAGGTAGACGCCGATCGCATTGCCCAGCGAGTCCCAGGCGTTCGGCGCGTCGACGAGGCCCTTGTAGGAGAAGAAATCGAGGAAAGAGGCGATGAACAGCACCACTGCTGCTCCGATCACCACGCCATCGCCTCTAGTGAGCGAGCGGATATTCACGTGAAGGTCCTTAGTCGGTCGTCTCGTCGGGGCGGTCGTCGCTGCCGCCGGTGCGGCGGGCACGGCGCGAAGCTCGGGGGCGGCTCCGCATCGTACGGATGAATC
Organism: Streptomyces sp. NPDC005151; assembly: GCF_053599875.1. Classification (NCBI taxonomy): domain Bacteria; kingdom Bacillati; phylum Actinomycetota; class Actinomycetes; order Kitasatosporales; family Streptomycetaceae; genus Streptomyces; species Streptomyces sp. NPDC005151. The sequence goes on from NZ_JBSFYR010000007.1 coordinate 70,733, forward strand.
TATCGTCTGCCCGGGCGGGTTGTGTCCTGGCCCGGACCTTGGACGGTCATCCCCCCGAATAACCCTGCATAACCACCGCACAACCACCGCATAACTACATGTGCTTACCCGCGCAGGTAGGAACTGATGCCATCCGCAATGCCCTGTGCGGCCTTCTGGCGCCAGCCCGCGCTGGTGAGCAGGGCGGCGTCCTTCGGGTCACGCATATTGCCGCACTCGATGAACACCTTGGGCACCGTGGACAAATTGAGTCCGCCCAGATCCTTGCGGGTGTCCAGCCCCGTATTGCCGCCCACGTAATTGGAAGGCGCACTTCCGGTAGCGCGGACGAAGAGACCGGCGATCCGGGTGCCGAGATCGCGCGACGGTTCGACGATTTTCGAGGTGTCCGCCGCCCCGCCGCGCACGAGTGCGGGAAGGATCACATGGAAGCCGCGGTTGCCGACCGCGGAACCGTCCGCGTGCACCGACACGACCGCATCGGCCCGGGCGTTGTTGCCGATCCGGGCCCGCTCGTCGACACACGGCCCGTAGGGGCGGTCGTTGTCGTACGTGAGGACCACATCGGCGCCCTGCGCCTGCAGGAGCGCCCGCAGCCGGTGCGACACGTCGAGGGTGAACTCGGCCTCGGCGTAACCCGAGTCGGTGGACGTACCGGTGGTGTCGCACTCCTTGTGCGTGGTGCCGATGTCCACCTGGCGGCCGATCTCGCGGGTGTGCTCGTGGTTGCGCGGGTTGTGCCCGGGGTCGATCACGACCGTCTTCCCCGACAGCGGCCCGGACACCGTGCGGCTCGCGGACTTCGACGGGGAGGGCGGCACCGAGGTCGTCCTCGCCGCCGGACTGCTCTTCGCGGGCGAAGGCGAAGGCGACAGGGACGGCGGGGACGACGTGCCACCACCGCCCTCGCGCGGCTGCGCTGCCGCTCCACCACCACCACCACCACCGCCGCAGCCCGCGATCAGGCACACGCAGCCCAGCGCGGCAGCGGCGAGCAGGGTCCGGCGGCGCCGTGCAGGGCGCGCGGTGGGAGGAACGCTGGTGTCGTACGGCACGTCGCGATGCTATCCGGCGGCTCAGATCCCCGTTCCGGTACGGCGCAGGACGCGCAGCGAGTCCGTGACCGACACCTCGGTGAACGCCCCGGACTCCAGCGCCCGCAGATACACCCGGTACGGCGCCTGACCACCGTGCGCGGGATCGGGGAACACGTCGTGGATCACGAGCAGCCCGCCCTCGGCGACATGCGGCGCCCAGCCCTCGTAGTCACCGTTCGCATGCTCGTCGGTGTGCCCGCCGTCGATGAAGACGAAGCCGAGCTGCCCGCCCCAGACGGCCGCGACCTGCGGGGACCGCCCGACGAGCGCCACGACGTGGTCTTCGAGGCCCGCCGCGTGCAGCGTGCGGCGGAAGGTCGGCAGCGTGTCCATCCGGTCGACCTCCGGGTCCACGACGGTCGGGTCGTGGTACTCCCAGCCGGGCTGCTGCTCCTCGCTGCCCCGGTGATGGTCGACGGTGAGTGCGGTCACACCGGCCGCCCGGGCGACGTCGGCGAGCAGGATCGTGGACCGCCCGCAGTACGTCCCGACCTCCAGCAGCGGCAGACCGAGCGCGGCGGCGTCGGTGGCGGCCGCGTGGAGGGCGAGCCCCTCGACCACCGGCATGAAGCCCTTGGCCGCCTGGAAGGCAGCGAGAATCTCCGGCTCGGGCTCGGCGGCCACGGGGTTCCTCCTGGTCGTACGGGAATGAAACGGCGCCTCATCGTGCCGTATGGGCAGGTCGGCGGTGTCGGCGGGGGTGGCTTGCGCCGACAGGGTCGACACCCGGTGCGGCCGCAGGAGCGGTGGGCCCGCCGGCCCGCCGCTCCAAGGGTGTTCCGGCGCGTCAGCGGGTGAACGTCAGCCGACGTACCGATCGACCGCATCAGGATGTTCGGACCGTTGGCCGCACCCGTCTCGGCCGAGGTCCGCAGATCGACCAGCGGGTCCGGCGGCGGGCAGCACTGACCGCCAAGTGTGTGCACGTTGAACGCTTCCGGAGGTCCGAGGGATTCCGGTGAACGCGGTACGAACAGGACAAGGTGCGGTACTTGGCCGGAACCGTGCGGCCATCTGACCTTCCGTCAGATTGGAACGTGTTCTACTCTTGCGCCGTTCCAGTGGCGCGACCGGCGAGGATCCGTACATGGGCATCGGAATCACCCAGGAGCAGCGGGAGTTGGCGCAGGCCGTACGGGGGTGGCTGGCGCGCGCCGTACCCCCGGACGAGATTCGCAAGATCCTCGACGCGAGCGCTCCTTCAGCACCCGGCGTGCGCCCCGGCTACTGGGGCGGTCTCGGCGAGCAGGGGCTGCTCGGCATCCATCTGCCCGAGGAGCACGGCGGAGCAGGCGGCACACTCCTCGACCTCGCCGTGGTTCTGGAGGAGGCGGGACGGGCCGCGCTCCCCGGCCCGTACCTGGCGAACGCGCTCGCCTCGGCGGTGCTGGGCGAGGCGGGCGGAAGCGACCTGCTGGGCGCCCTCGCCGCCGGTACCCGCATCGGCGCCGTCGCCCTCGGCCCCGGCACCCTCACCGTCGTGGAGGGCGAGGACGGTCACCTTCTCGACGGCACGGCTCCACCCGTGCTCTCCGGTGCCGACGCCGACCTGCTCCTGCTCCCCGCCGAATCGGCCGTCGGCACCCTCTGGTTCGCCGTCGACACCGCCGCCGAGGGGCTCACCGTACGCCCGCACCGCGGCGCCGACCCGACCCGCCCCACCGCCGAGGTCCGGGCCGACGGCGTACTCGTACCCGTGGACCGTGCCGTACGGATCGACTCCGCGGCCGTCCGTGATCTCGCCGCCGTCCTCCTCGCCGCCGAGGCGTGCGGCACCGCATCCCGGGCGCTGGACACCGCCGCCGCGTATGCCAGGGTCCGCGAACAGTTCGGCCGTCCCATCGGGCAGTTCCAGGGCATCAAGCATCTCTGCGCCGACATGCTCGTCCGCGTCGAACAGGCCCGCGCCCTGGTGTGGGACGCCGCCCGCGCGGCGGACGAAGCCCCGGAGGTACGGGGACTGGTCGCCGCCCTCGCCGCGGGCACCGCGCTCGACGCCGCGTACAGCTGCGCCAAGGACTGCATCCAGGTCCTCGGCGGCATCGGCTTCACCTGGGAGCACGACGCCCACCTCCATCTGCGCCGGGCGCTCGTGGCACGGCAGTTGCTGGGGGCGGGGGACGCCCACCGGCTGCGGGCCCTCCGGATGGCCGAGGGCGGAGCGCGCCGCGAACTCGCCCTCGAACTCCCCGCCGAGGCCGACCGCCACCGCGCCGAGGCGCGCGAGGCCGTCGCCGCCGCCCAGGGGCTCGACCCGAAGGCCGCCCGCAGGGTCCTCGCCCCGACCGGCTACGCCGCCCCGCATCTGCCCGCCCCCTACGGTCTGGACGCCGGACCTCTCCACCAGCTCGCCGTGCAGCAGGAGTTGAAGGAGCAGGGAGTAAAGGTGAGTGATCTGGGGATCGCCACCTGGGTGGTGCCGTCGCTCCTCGCGTACGGGACACCGGACCAGCAGGACCGCTACCTCATGCCCACCCTGCGCGGCGAACTCCTCTGGTGTCAGTTGTTCTCCGAGCCCGGCGCCGGCTCCGACCTCGCCTCGCTCCGCACGAAGGCCGAGCGGACCGCCGAGGGGTGGCGGATCAACGGCCAGAAGGTATGGACGAGCGCCGCCCAGTGGGCCGATCACGGCATCCTGCTCGCCAGGACCGACCCGGACGCCCCCAAGCACCAGGGGATCGGCTACTTCCTCGTCGACATGAAGAACACCGAAGGCATCGACATCCGCCCGCTGAAGGAGATCACCGGCGACTGCCTCTTCAACGAGGTGTACTTCGACGACGTCCTGCTGCCCGCCGACGCCGTCGTCGGCGACGTGGGCGACGGCTGGCGGGTCGCCCGCAACACCCTCGGCAACGAACGCGTCCACATGGCCGACCAGATGACCTTCGACACCGGACTGGAAGCGCTCATCGCCCGCTCCGGCGAGCTCGACGGCACCTACCGGGCACGGATCGGCGCCCTCGCCGCCGAGGCACACGCGCTCGCCTGCATCGGACTGCGGACCACCCTGCAGCAGGTGTCCGGACTGGAGCCGGGCGCCGGAGCCTCGGTACGCAAGCTCGTCCAGACCACCCACCAGCAGAAGGTCGCCGAACTCGCCCTGGAACTGCTCGGACCGGCGGGCGCGACCGCGGAAGGTCCCGGGGACCGGGCCCTGCACGGATTTCTGATGTCCCGCTGTCTGACCATCGCGGGTGGCACCACCCAGGTTCAGCTCAATGTCGTCGCCGAGCGCATGCTCGGCCTCCCGCGTGACTGAAGGGACGTGACCTCTCCATGAAGGCGTACATCGTCGGTGTCGGGATGACGAAGTTCGAGAAGCCGGAGACACGCGACTGGCAGTACTGGGACATGGCGAAGGAGGCGGGGAACGCCGCGCTCGCCGACGCCTCGGTCGCCTACGAGGAGGTGCAGCAGGTCCCTGTCGGCTACTGCTTCCAGGCCTCCACGGCCGGCCAGCGCGCCGCGTACGAGCTCGGACTGACCGGCGTACCCGTCTACAACGTCAACAACAACTGCGCCACCGGCTCCACCGCGCTGATGCTGGCCCGGCAGTTCGTCGAGGGCGGCATCAGCGACTGCGTCCTCGCGCTCGGCTTCGAGAAGATGACGCGCGGGTCGCTGGGGAGCGGGTCCGACGGCGGAGCGGACTTCAGGACCTCGCCCGTCGCCCGGCACTACGGGATCATGGCCGCCGCCCACGGCTTCGAGATGTCCCCTCCCACCGCCCAGATCTTCGGCAACGCGGCCCGCGAACACATGGAGCGGTACGGGACGACCGAGGCGCAGCTCGCGGCGGTCGGCGCCAAGAACCACCGGCACTCGGTGAACAACCCGTACGCCCAGTTCCAGGACGCGTACACGGTCGACGAGATCCTCGCCGCCAGGACCATCCACCGCCCGCTGACCAAACTCCAGTGCTCGCCCACCTCCGACGGGGCGGCCGCAGCCGTCGTCGTGTCGGAACGCTTCGTCGGGAGCCACGGGCTGGAGGACAGGGCGGTCGAGATCGCCGCCCAGGCCATGACGACCGACACCGGAGAGTCCTTCGCCTCCGGCACCTGCATCGACGCCGTCGGACTGCCCATGTCACGCGCCGCCGCCCGGCAGGTGTACGACACCTCGGGGCTCTCGGCCGCGGACCTCGACGTCATCGAGCTGCACGACTGCTTCTCCATCAACGAACTCCTCACCTACGAGGCGCTCGGCCTGTGCGGCGAGGGCGAGTCCGGCAAGCTCGTCGAGTCCGGGGCCACCACCTACGGCGGCCGCTGGGTGGTCAACCCGTCCGGCGGCCTGATCTCCAAGGGCCACCCGCTCGGCGCCACCGGCATCGCCCAGGCCGCCGAACTCACCTGGCAGCTGCGCGGCGAGGCGGGCGACCGGCAGGTGCCCGGTGCCCGGGTCGGACTCGCCCACAACATCGGGCTCGGCGGCGCGGCGGTCGTCACGCTCCTGCGCCGACAGGCGGAGCCGGGTGCCCGGCCGTATACCGATGTACGGGGCGCAGGGCGCCTGCGAGTATGACCCTCATGGTTGACGTCACGGCGCCCACGCCCCTGCAGATCCGGCAGAAATTCCGCACCTGGGCGGTGGTGCTCGCCGCCTGCATCGGCCAGTTCCTCGTCATTCTCGACGTGGCCGTCGTCAATGTGGCGCTGCCGTCCATGCGGTCCGACCTGGGGCTGAGTGCCAGTCAGTTGCAGTGGGTCCTCAACGCGTACGCGATCGCGTTCGCCGGGTTCATGCTCCTCGGCGGGCGCGCCGCCGACATATACGGCCGCAAGCGGATGTTCCTGGTCGGGCTCGGCCTGTTCACCGCCGCCTCGCTCGCCGGCGGGTTCGCCCAGGAGGGCTGGCAGCTGCTCGCCGCCCGCGCCGTGCAGGGGCTCGGTGCGGCCGTGCTGTCTCCCGCGACCCTCACGCTTCTCACCGCCGCAGTTCCCGAGGGCCCGGCCAGGACCAGGGCGATCGGCACATGGATGGCCGTCGGCGCCGGAGGCGGCGCGGCCGGCGGACTGGTCGGCGGGGTGCTCACCGACCTCTTCTCCTGGCGCTGGGTCCTGCTGATCAATGTGCCGTTCGGCGTGCTCGTCCTGATCGGCGCCACCGTCTGGCTCGCCGAGAGCCGGGCGGGCGGGCGGCACCGTATCGACCTGCTGGGCGCGGTGCTCGTCACGGTGGGGCTGGCCACGGTCTCGTACGGCATCGGGCAGACCGAGCAGGAGGGCTGGACGGCTGCGGCCACCCTGGTGCCGCTGCTCGGCGGGGTGGCGCTGCTGGCCCTCTTCGTCCTGGTGGAGGCGCGGACGGCGGTGCCGCTGATGCCGCTCCGGGTGCTGGGCACGCGGGCGGTGGCGGCGGCGAACGTGGCGATGATCGTGATGGGGTCCGCGACGTTCTCGATGTGGTACTTCATGACCGTGTACGCGCAGTCGGTGCTGGACTACACGCCGATGCAGGCCGGATTGGCCCTGTTGCCCACCTCGTTGGCGGTCGTGCTCGGCTCGACGTTCGCGCCGCGGATCATGGCACGGGTCGGCGCGAAGAACCTCGTCCTGATCGGTCTGGCGATCACCGCCACGGGCTTCGGCTGGCAGTCCACGATGGGCGCGGACGGCTCGTACCTCACGTCGATCTGCGGGCCCGGCATCCTGATGATGGCAGGTGCGGGGTTCGCGTCCACCCCACTCGCCTCCCTCGCCACCTCGGGCGCGGCGCCCGGGGACGCCGGTCTGGTCTCCGGGCTGGTCAACACCTCGCGCACGATGGGCGGTGCGCTGGGTCTCGCCGTGCTCTCCACGCTCGCGGCGGCACGGACCGGGGGCGGCACCGGGGCGGAGGAGCTGACCGCAGGGTTCGCGCTGGCGTTCCGGACCGCCGGCACGGTCCTGCTGGGCGGACTGCTGCTGATGGCCCTGTGGCTGCCGCGCCACCGCTCGTCGCACTCCGGAAGATCCGGCCCGTCGGCCACGTCAAGCCCGTCGAGCCCGTCGACTCCGTCCCGCGCGTCGAGCCCGTCGGGCATGTCGAGCCCGTCCGGCGATTGAGGGCAGGGGGCGCCGGCCACGCCCGGCGCCCCTCCTGCGAACACCTCCTACAGCCAGCCCTGCTGCCGCGCCGCCCGCACCGCCTCCATGCGGTTCCGCGTCCCTGTCTTCCCGATCGCCGACGACAGGTAGTTACGTACCGTCGACTCGGACAGATGCAGCTTCGCCGCGATGTCAGAGACCGTCGCCCCGTCCACCGACGCGTTCAGCGCGTCCCGTTCCCGTGCCGTGAGCGGGCTGGGGCCCGCGCTCAGGGCGGCCGCGGCGAGGGCGGGGTCGATGACGGTCTCGCCGGTCAGCACCCGGCGGATCGCCACCGCGAGCTCCTCGACCGGGCCGTCCTTGACCAGGAACCCCGCCGCGCCGGCCTCCATCGCGCGGCGCAGATAGCCGGGACGCCCGAAGGTGGTGAGGATCACCACCCGGCAGTCCGGTACCTCCTCGCGCAGGTCGGCGGCGGCGTCCAGTCCGCTGCGGCCCGGGAGTTCGATGTCGAGGAGTGCCACATCGGGACGGGACAGCAGCGCGGCGTCCACGATCTCGTCCCCGGCGGCCACCTGGGCCACGACCTCGATGTCCGGTTCGAGCCCGAGCAGCAGGGCGAGCGCGCCGCGCATCATGCCCTGGTCCTCGGCGAGCAGAACGCGTACGGACTTGGTCGGACGGTGATCCTGCGGCATCTCGTTCACAGGCCCAGCGTATGGCTCGGGGCGGATCCGGCGGCCGCATCCTCGTCCGCCGGATCCGGCCCGTCCACCGGCAGTTCCGCGGTGAGCACGAAGCCGCGCTCCGGCCCCGGGCCCGCCCGGAGCGAACCGCCCGCCGCGGCGAGGCGCTCGGTCAGGCCGGTCAGTCCGGTGCCGCCGATGCCGGGCGTGGCCGGTGCGTCCGGGGCCGGTCCGCAGCCGTCGTCCGTGACCGTCAGCCGGACCCGTTCGGGTGTGCCGTCGACGACGAACGAGCAGGTGGTGGCGTTGGAGTGGCGTATGACATTGGTGACGGCCTCCCGTACCACCCAGCCGAGCAGCGCCTCGGTCTGCGGTGCGAGCGGCGGTCCCGAGCGGCGGAGCACCGGTTCGATCGCGGCGGCGGTCAGTGCGGACCGGGCCCGGTCCAGTTCGGTGGCGAGGCTCCCCTCGCGGTAGCCGGTGACGGCCTCACGGATCTCGGTGAGGGCCTGGCGGCCGACAGACTCGATGTCCGCGACCTGGAGGAGCGCCGCGTCCATGTCGCGCGGCGCGATCCGGCGCGCGGCCTCCGACTTGACGACGATCACCGAGAGCGTGTGTCCCAGCAGATCGTGCAGATCGCGGGAGAAGCGGAGCCGTTCCTTCTCCACGGCGGTGCGGGCCAGTTCCTGCCGGGTGGCCTGCAGTTCCATCACGGTCTCCGACAGGGTGAGGATCGCGGCGGTCACCGCGCCCGAGATGAAGGTGCCGTATCCGATGGTCCACGGGTCCGAGGCGTTGTCCCCGCGCCAGACGGCGACGAGGCCGGCGACGGCCGCGAGGCCCAACAGGCTGAGTATCAGCTGCCGGTGGCGCAGGATGACGCCGCAGGCCAACGAGAGCAGGGGGAAGAACAGCAGCCAGCTGCCGCCGTACCCGATCGCCAGCCCGAACGTGACCACGGCCATCACGGCGAGCAGCACGTACGACACGGGGCTCTCGCGCTTCTTCTTGTCGAACCCCCGGAACACCACGGAGATGTAGAGGGAGTTGAAGACAAGCAGCCCGAGACCGCCGATCCAGGGGTTCGGGGCCCTCCCCTGGAAGAGGTTGGAGAAGGCGCCGAGTCCCATCAGCAGCCAGGGCAGCAGCGAGTACGGTCCGGGCGGGCCGGGGCGCCCCTCCTCGCGGTGCCGCCTGCGGCGTTCCCGCCACGTTCCTGATCCGTTCCGGGACGTGCTCGCTCCTGTCACACGGTCCTCGCGGACCGACGGTACGAGACGACGGCGTACGCACCGAACAGCAGGAGCCACCCGGCGAGCACGGCGATCGTTCCGGCGGAGGGCGCGTGGCCGTCCGTGGTCGCCCAGCCCAGGTCGGCGAACCGGTTGGCGGGCGTGAACCTGCCGATGGAACGCAGCCATTCGGGAAGCAGGTCCAGCGGGAACCACAGCCCGCCGACGATCGCGAAGCCCATCAGACAGGCCACGTTGACGACTCCGGTGCCCTGCGGGGTGAGCCGGTAGCCGTTGCCGAGGCCGAGCAGGGTGAACGGCAGCGCACCGATCCACAGCAGCAGTGCCAGTGCGATCCACTGCCAGGCGTCCAGCCGCACCCCGTTGAGCAGTCCGCCGGCCAGCAGCACCGTCACGATCGTCGGCAGGACGGTCACCGAACCGCTGATCGCCCGGCCCACGACCGCCCGGGAAGGGGCGAGCGGGGTGACCCGCAGCTGTTGAAGCCAGCCGAGCGTCTTGTCGGAGGCGACCCCCGTACCGATCGACATGGCGGAGCCCAGCGCACCGTACGCGGCCATGCCGACCATCGACGCCGTCTTCCAGCCGTCGACGCCATCGCCCCCGCCGATGTTGGTGAAGAGCAGATACATCACTACCGGCATCCCGGTCCCGAAGATCAGGAAGAAGCCGTCACGCAGGGTCCTGCGCACTTCGAGCACGATGTAGCGGAACATCACACGGTCTCCCTCTCGGAATCGGTTGCGGGTGCTGCGGCGGCCGGTGCGGTGAGGGCGAGGAACGCGTCCTCCAGCGTGGCCCGGGAGACCTGGAGGCCACGGATCGTGCCGAGGCGGGCCAACTCCATGACGGTGGCGTCCGAATCGTCGGTGTGCAGCAGCGCCCGGTCCCCGGACACCTCGACGGTGACGACGCCGGGCAGCAGCTCCAGGCCCTCGGTCGGCCGGCCCGCCAGGTCGAAGGAGACGAGACTGCTGCTGGCCGAGCCCCTGATCGTGTCGGCGCTCCCGTCCGCGACGATCCGGCCGTGGTCGATGACGACGATCCGGTCGGCGTTCTCGTCGGCCTCCTCCAGGTAGTGCGTGGAGAAGAGGACCGTGTTGCCGCGCCGGGCGTAGGCGCGCATGGAGTTCCAGAACGCCCGCCGGGCCTCGACGTCCAGGGCGGCGGTCGGCTCGTCCAGGACGACCAGCTCCGGGTTGCCGGCGAGTGCGACGGCGAACCGGACGCGCTGGATCTGCCCGCCGGAGAGCTTGTCGATGCGCCGGTCGGCGTACGCGGAGACGCCCGCCAGGGCCAGCGATTCGGGGACCGGCATCGGGCTGGGGTAGGTGGAGGCGACGAACCTGATCAGTTCGCGGACGGTGACCCGGGGGATCGGCCGCCCGTCCTGCAGCATGGCGCCGACCCGGCCGGCCCGTACCGCCTGCTCGGGGGTGGAGCCGAGCAGCTGCACACCTCCGGAGTCCGGCTCGTTCAGACCGAGCAGCAGACTGATGGCGGTGGACTTGCCCGCGCCGTTGCGGCCGAGCAGTGCGACGGTTTCGCCGCGCTCGACGGTCAGATCGATCCCGTCGACGGCCCGCACGGTCCGCTCCGCCCGGCCGAAGGTCTTGACTGCCCCGGTGAAGACCACCGCGGGCCCGCTCCCCGTTGTCTTTTCCATGACATTGACGGTACGGAGCCGGGCCCGCACCCCGGCAGAGGCGCTTGTACGGACTCCGCGATGACAAATGTCATGGCCCGGGTGGGCGCCTGAACGGCCCCCGGCGGGCGCCTGATCGCCTGCCAGGAACTGAATCTGACGAGACGTCAGCAGTCTTCACAACTACTGGGAGCTGCGTTATACATAGGGCCAACCGGCTAGAACGCGTTCTAGAACAGGCGTGGCGGCCGGTCCCGCACGACCTCGGTGCGGCCGACGGTGCGGACGGCCGCGCCGAGGTCTTCCCACCATCAAGGAGCAGCTCCCCCATGCCCATTGATGCCGCAAAGGCGATCGCCGCCGCCCCCCGGACCGCAGAGATCGGCTGGGACCACAAGGACATCCAGCTCTACCACCTCGGACTCGGCGCGGCCACGAACCCGGACAGACACAGCCCCGCCACCGACCCCGACGAGCTGCGCTACACCCTGGAGTCCCGGCTCCATGTCCTGCCCAGCTTCGCCACCGTCGCAGGCGCCGGCATGGGTGTTGTCGGCGGACTGTCCTCGCCCGGGATCGACGTCGACCTCGCCGCCGTGCTCCATGGCGGACAGACCGTACGGGTGCACCGGCCGATCCCGGTGAAGGGCAGGGCCGTGCAGACATCGAAGGTCGCCGCCGTGTACGACAAGGGCAAGGCGGCCGTCCTCGTCCTGCGCACCGAGGCCGCCGACGACGACGGCCCGCTGTGGACCAACGACGCCCAGATCTTCGTCCGCGGCGAGGGCGGCTTCGGCGGCGAGCGCGGCCCGTCCGAGCGGCTCGCGCTCCCCGACCGGGCACCCGACCGGGTGGTCGAGCGGACTATCCGGAAGGACCAGGCGCTGCTCTACCGGCTCTCCGGGGACTGGAACCCGCTGCACGCCGACCCCGAGTTCGCCGAGCTGGCCGGCTTCGACCGGCCGATCCTGCACGGTCTGTGCACCTACGGCATGACGCTCAAGGCCGTGGCCGACACGCTGCTCGACGGTGACGTGGCCCGGATCGGCGCATACAGCACCCGTTTCGCCGGGGTGGTCTTCCCCGGCGAAACCCTCCGCATCCGGATGTGGGCCGGGGACGGCCGCCTCCAGGTGGCCGTGACCGCCGCCGAGCGGGACGACGCGCCGGTCCTGGCCGACACGCTCGTCGAACACTTCTGAATCACGCAACGACCTGAGGGGAGCCGCACCATGCGCGCAGCCGTACTGCACGAGATAGGTCAGGACAAACTGGAAGTCCTCGACGACGTCGAGGCGGTGGGCTTCGGCCCGGGCAAGGTCAAGCTCCGCATCCGGGCCACCGGGCTGTGCCACTCCGACGTCTCGGCGATGAGCGGCGTGCTGCCGCAGCCCGCCCCCTTCATCCCGGGCCACGAGGGCGCCGGTGAGGTCCTCGACATCGGCGACGGCGTGACCGGACTGAGCGCGGGGGACCGGGTGCTGGTCTGCTGGCTGCCCGCCTGCGGGGCGTGTCCCGCCTGCCGACGCGGCCAGACACAGCTCTGCCTGGCCGGGTTCATGAACGCGGGCACACCCAACTTCAAGCGCCCGGGCGGCGATGTGTTCGGCTTCGCCGGGACCGGCACCTTCACCGAGGAGGTCGTCGTCGACGCGGGCTGCGCGGTGCCGATCCCCGACGACGTGCCGTTCGAGATCGCCGCACTGATCGGCTGCGGGGTGACCACCGGACTCGGCGCCGCGATCAACACCGCGCAGGTGCAGGCAGGTTCGTCGGTCGCTGTGATCGGCTGCGGCGGCGTCGGTATCTCCACCATCCAGGGGGCCAGGGTCCAGGGCGCCGCTCAGATCGTCGCCGTCGACCCGGTCGCGTCCCGGCGCGAGGCGGCACTCCGGTTCGGCGCGACCGAGGCGGTCTCGCCCGACGAGCTCGCCGACGCCAAGCAGCGGATCACCGGCGGCGAGGGCTTCGACTACGTCTTCGAGGTCGTCGGCAAGTCGGCGACGGCCCGCACGGCGTACGAGAACACCCGGCGAGGCGGCACGCTCTGCATCGTCGGCGCAGGCGCGATGGACGACAACTTCCAGGTCAACATGTTCGAGCTGTTCTTCGACGAGAAGCGGATCCTGCCCTCGATGTACGGGGGAGGGGACGTGCTCCGCTCCTACGAACGGGCCATCGCGCTCTGGCGGGCGGGCCGGATCGACCTCGAATCGATGATCACCCACCGGGTGCAGCTGGCCGGGATCAACGACGCCCTCGGCCAGATGAGGACCGGCGAGTCCCTCCGTACCTGCATCGAACTCTGACCGCCGCCGCTTCCGAGAGGACTCCGGGATTCCGATGTCACAACCCCTTCCCCTGGACGGGCTGTCCGCGATCGTCACGGGCGCGGGCCGCGGCCTCGGGCGCGCCGAAGCGCTGGAACTGGCGGGGCTCGGCGCGGCCGTCGTCGTCAACGACTACGGGCAGCCGGGCCGCGACGGCTCCGGCGAGGCATCCGCGACCCCCGCCGAGGAGGTCGCCGAGGAGATCCGCGCGGCGGGCGGCAGGGCCGTCGCCCACCTCGGCGACGTCTCCGACCACGAGCAGGCCCGCGCCCTGGTGGAGCTGGCCGTCAGCACGTACGGCACGCTCGACATCCTGGTCAACAACGCGGGCATCCTGCGCGACCGGATGGTCTTCTCGATGACCGAGGACGAGTGGGACTCCGTCATCCGGGTGCATCTCAAGGGCCACTTCAACACCACGCACTTCGCCGCGGCCCACTGGCGCGCGCGCTCCAAGGAGTCCGGCGGCCCGGTCTACGGCCGGATCATCAACACCTCGTCGGAAGCGTTCCTGGCGGGCTCGGCGGGCCAGCCGAACTATGCGGCGGCCAAGGGCGGCATCGTCGGCCTCACCACCTCGACGGCCCTGGCCCTGGCCAGGTACGGCGTCACCGCCAACGCCATCTGCCCGCGGGCCCGCACCCGGATGACGGAGGACGTCTTCGCGGGATTCGAGGAGCCGGCGGACGGCCGGCTCGACGCGCTGGCCCCCGAACACGTCTCCCCGCTGGTCGGCTATCTGGCCTCGCCGGCGGCCGCCAAGGTCAACGGCCAGCTGCTCGTGGTGCACGGCGGGATGGTCGCGGTCGTCGAACGTCCCCGGGTGGCCGCGAAGTTCGACTCGTCCAAGGAGACGTTCTCCTTCGACGAGCTGGACGAACTGATCTCCCCGTACTACGCGGAGCGTCCGCCGAACGAGACGTTCGCGGCGGCGGAGGTACTGGGACTGAAGCGGGGCTGACCTCCGGGTGGCAGCACACAAGGAAGGGCCTCCGCAGCCGAACAGCGCTGCGGAGGCCCTTCCTTCACTCGTTCCCTCGTTGATTTCCGTTGCGGTCAGGCCGCTCTGCTGCCCCCCTCGGCGGGGCGCCGGTGGCGACCGTGCGGCTGCCCGCCCGTGCTCTCCATCGACACACCCCCTCGGTGCTTTCCGGAGCCGTCGGCGTCGGCCCGTGCGGCGTCCGCCCCCGGCGGGCGCTTCTGGGTCGTGTCGGTTCGGGCTTCAGACATGTGGGAAGTCCCCCGTTGTGATCGCTTACGTGTGTGTCACCGGGACCATCGCGCCACCACCACCCGACACGGTCACCGTCGGCAACCGCGCCCATCGGCTAGTAGGGGTGCCCCCTGGCCCCTGCCCAGAATTTAACCAGGTGCCGTGCGCCCCACGAGAGGCGCCTGGCCCAGTGGAACCGGCTTGCACACGGGAAGAGGCGTGGCAGCCGCGGACGGTTGCATACCGCTTTCCGCGACCGCCGTCCACGCAGGCCCGGCGCCGCGTTCCCCGTCCTCCGGCGCCTGCAACAGGGCCACCCCGCACGGCGCGTCCCGGCCGGCGTACGGGAGCTTGAGGAAGCCGTCCCGGGTCCACAACCCGGACCCGGCCAACCATCCTTCCGGGGCGGCGAGTTGGTGCAGCCTGCGCCCCGCCGGACGCCACACCCCGACCCAGCTGCCGGCCGCCCCGTCGATCCGCAGCGCCACCGCACAACTCTCCGGCATCAGCATCTGCCCGGGCTGTACGGCGAACGGCGTCACCGCGACATCCGCCGGACGCAGACACTCCGGGAAGCGCACCGGCAGGCAGCTGCCGAGCACCCCCCAGCCGAGCCGGTCGTGGCCCGGCGCATCGGAACGGATCAGCAGCAGCCCGCTGTCCGCATCGGCGAGCAGCAGACGGTCGTTGCTGTCCGGTGTGATCTGCAGCAGCGGCGACACCTCGCCGCCCCGGTCCAGATCCACGGCGACCGCCTTCACCGGACCGCCGCCCACGGGCTCCCGGTCCAGGGCCAGCATCCGCCCCGCCCGGTCCAGCCAGACCCCGCCGGAGCATCGTCCCGGTACCTCGGCTACCTGTTCCGGCCCGAACGCCCCGCCCGCCACCAGCCAGACAGCGGTGGAGCGTTCACCGGCCGACAGTGCGTACGCGCTCGCACCGTCCGGCGACGGCGGCAACAGGGTCAGGGGGGTGTCGTCGGTGTACTCAAGGGCGCCGAGGGGCAGTTCGCCGGTGCCGGGGCCCGTCGGGTAGAGCAAGGAGAAGGCGTGCCGGTCCGCCACCCGCCGCCGGATCAACACCCGGCCGTCGGCGAGCGGCAGCACGTCGGAGTCCGGCTCCTCGGGCTGGTTGAGGGGGAGCGGCACGGCGTACGGCTCGTGCCCGTCGAGCGTCCAGCGCTCGGGGAACCAGGCGGCGTCAGGCGCCTGCCCGGCGAGCGTGAGCCGCGCCGCGTACGAGCCGTCGGCGGTGATGGTGAACGTGCCGGCCCCGGCGGCAGCAGCTCCGCCCGGCCCGACGGAATTGCCGGGTCCGTCGGGGATACCCGGCTCGCCGGACTCGCCCCGCTCGCCGGGCTCGATGAGCCCGCCCCGCTGCTCCGGCTCGTCCGGGCCCCCGGGGTCTTCCGCTTCTCCGGACGCGGGATCCGCCGTCGCGGCGGCCCCGACCGTCTCACCCTCGATGGCACAGGCAGTCATCGACTCGTCACCTCCGGCAACCGAAGCTAGTTTTCGCACTTCCTGCCGAACAACACGAGAACCACCACTTCACACATAAGGGTGGTGATGCCCGGATTCACCTGAGAGTGAGGGGGCGGTTGTGCTCCTGATGGAGCGTCTAGCTAAGGTTAGGCATCCCTAAGTAATCCTGTGAGTCTCTCAACTGGAGTAAGTGACCACGTGATGTCCATACGACGCCGCAGCACCGCAGCGGTCGGCCTGGCAGTGGCCGCCGCCCTCGCTCTCTCCGCCTGCGGCAGCGACGACAGCGGAAAGGCGGGCGACTCGGCCACGTCCGCCGGCGGCGACAAGAAGGCGGCCGTGGCGACGGGCGGCAAGGACTTCGGCGACGCGGCGAAGAAGACGGCCGGGTACGGGACGGATGCCGCGGCGGGCCAGTTCCCCCGGACCCTCACCCACGCCATGGGCAAGACCGAGCTGAAGTCCGCCCCGAAGCGGGTCGTCGTGCTGGACGTCGGCGAGTTCGACAACGTCGTCTCGCTGGGTGTGAAGCCCGTCGGCTACGCCCCCTCCGAGGGCGACGAGGCCATTCCCTCGTACCTGAAAAAGGACGCGGGCAGCCCATCGAGCGTCGGCACGATCAACAACCTCAACCTCGAGGCGATCGCGGGCCTGAAGCCGGACCTGATCCTCGGCAGCCAGCTGCGCGCCGCCGACAAGTACGACCAGCTCTCCAGGATCGCGCCGACCGTGTTCTCCATCCGTCCGGGCTTCACCTGGAAGGAGAACTACCTTCTCAACGCCGCGGCGCTGGACAAGACGGCCAAGGCGAAGAGCCAGCTCGACGCGTACGAGAAGAAGGCCGCCAAGCTCGGCGAGGACATCGGCCCCGACAAGCCGACCATCTCCATGGTCCGCTACCTGCCGGACCGCATCCGCCTCTACGCGAAGGCGTCGTTCATCGGCACGATCCTTGAGGACGCAGGTCTGCCGCGGCCCAAGAACCAGCAGATCGACGACCTCGCCGCCGAGATCAGCCCCGAGAAGATCGACGAGGCGGACGCCGACTGGATCTTCACCGGCGTCTACGGCGACGCGAAGGCGACCAAGCGCGACACCGCACAGTCCAACCCGCTGTGGAAGAACCTGAAGGCGGTCAAGGAGGGCCGGGCGAAGGACGTCCCGGACGAGACCTGGTACCTCGGCCTCGGCGTCACCGCGGCGAACCTGGTCCTCGACGACCTCCGCGCCGACCTGGTCAAGTAGCCGGCCGGGCAGAACTGCGCGTAACGATACGTAACCGGCTGTCGCCCGGCCCTCACGGGTCGCCTCAGCCATGGGCAACGGGGCACGGACGGAAGGTAGCCTTTCCTCCGTGCCCCGTCTGTCTGAAGTCCTCACCGCGCTCGACGCCCTCTGGCCTCCCGAGCGGGCCGAAGGATGGGACGCGGTCGGAACGGTCTGCGGAGACGTGGACAACCCGGCCGCCGAAGTCGACCGCGTGCTCTTCGCCGTCGACCCGGTCCAGGAGGTCGCCGACGAGGCGGTCGGACTCGGAGCCCAGCTGATCGTCACCCACCACCCCCTCTATCTGCGGGGTACGACGACGGTCGCGGCCGACACCTTCAAGGGCCGGGTCGTGCACACCCTCATCAAGCACGACATCGCCCTGCACGTCGCGCACACCAACGCCGACACCGCCGACCCAGGGGTCTCCGACGCCCTCGCCGGCGCCCTCGACCTGCGGGTCACCGGGCCCCTCGTACCCGACCCGACCGATTCCAAGGGCCATCGCGGCCTCGGCCGGATCTGCGAACTCGACCACCCCGAGACCCTCCGCGACTTCGCCGCCCGCGCCGCCGCCCGGCTGCCCGCCACCGCGCAGGGCATCCGCATGGCCGGCGACCCGGACGCGCTCGTGCGTACCGTCGCGGTCAGCGGTGGCTCCGGCGACGGCCTTTTTGACGCCGTGCGCGCCGCGGGTGTCGACGCCTTCCTCACCGCCGATCTGCGCCACCACCCGGCCTCCGAGGCCGTTCAGCAGTCTCCGATCGGCCTGATCGACGCCGCGCACTGGGCCACCGAATGGCCCTGGTGCGAGCAGGCCGCGGCGCAGCTCGACGCGATTTCCGACCGCCACGGATGGGGCCTGCGGGTCCATGTCTCGAAGCAGGTCACCGACCCCTGGACCACCCACCACTCTTCTGGAGCCCCCAACTGAACGCCGCGCCCGCCGACCAGATCCGACTTCTCGACGTCCAGGCCCTGGACGTACGGCTGTCGCAGCTCGCCCACAAGCGCAAGTCGCTGCCCGAGCACACCGAGATCGACTCGCTCACCGCCGACCTCGCACAACTGCGTGACCTGCTGGTCGCCTCGCAGACCGAGGAGAGCGACACCGCCCGCGAGCAGACCAAGGCGGAGCAGGACGTCGACCTGGTGCGCCAGCGCGCCGTCCGCGACCAGCAGCGCCTGGACTCCGGCGCGGTCGCCTCGCCGAAGGACCTGGAGAGCCTGCAGCGTGAGATCACCTCGCTGGCCAAGCGCCAGGGTGACCTGGAGGACGTCGTCCTCGAAGTCATGGAGCGCCGCGAGTCCGCACAGGAGCGCGTCACCGAGCTGACCGCACGGGTCTCCGCCGTCCAGGCCAAGGTCGACGACGCGACCGCCCGCCGGGACACCGCGACGCGGGAGCTCGACGAGGAGGCCGCGACCGTCACGAAGCAGCGCGAACTCGTCGCCGCCTCCGTACCGGCCGACCTCCTCAAGCTCTACGACAAGCTCCGCGCCCAGTCGGGCGGGGTCGGCGCCGCCCGGCTCTACCAGCGCCGTTGCGAGGGCTGCCGGCTGGAGCTGAACATCACCGAGGTCAACGACGTGAAGGCGGCGTCCCCGGACACGGTGCTGCGCTGCGAGAACTGCCACCGCATCCTGGTCCGTACGGCGGAATCGGGCCTGTAATGACGGAGCCGCGCCAGTTCGTCATCGAGGCCGACGGCGGCTCCCGGGGAAACCCGGGGCCCGCCGGGTACGGCGCGGTCGTGATCGACGCGGTCACGGGGGAGACGCTCGCCGAGGCCGCCGAGTACATCGGCATCGCGACGAACAACGTGGCCGAGTACAAGGGCCTCATCGCGGGTCTGAAGGCCGCGAAGGCGCTGGTGCCGGACGCGTCGGCGGACGGTGCGCTGCGGGTGCGCGTCCGGATGGACTCCAAGCTGGTCGTGGAACAGATGTCGGGCCGCTGGAAGATCAAGCACCCCGACATGAAGCCGCTCGCGGCGGAGGCGGCCCGGATCCTTCCGGCGTCCGCCGTCACGTACGAGTGGATCCCGCGCGAGAAGAACAAGCACGCGGACCGGCTCGCCAACGAGGCGATGGACGCGGGCAAGCGAGGCAAGCAGTGGGAGCCGTCGGCGTCGACGGCCGCACTCGACCTGCCCCCGGTCTCCGGTCCTCCCGGGGACGCGGCGGCAGGCGCCGCGAAGGCACGGGCGGCGATGTCCACCCGCCGTGAACCCGCGGCCACCCCACAGGTCGGCTGGGGCGCCACCCCCGACATGGCTGCGCCCGCGACGTTCGTCCTGCTCCGCCACGGCGAGACCGCCCTCACCCCCGAGAAACGGTTCTCCGGCAGTGGCGGCACCGACCCCGAACTCTCGGCGGCCGGCCGCCACCAGGCGGAGCGCGTGGCCGAGTCCCTCGCGGCCCGCGGCACCATCCAGGAGATCGTCAGCTCACCCCTGCGCCGCTGCCGCGAAACGGCGGCGACGGTGGCCGCGCGCCTGGGCCTGACCGTCGAGATCGAGGAAGGCCTGCGCGAGACGGACTTCGGTGCCTGGGAAGGCCTGACGTTCGCCGAGGTCCGTGAACGGTACGGCCCCGACCTGGACGCCTGGCTCGCCTCCACGAGGACGCCCCCCACGGGCGGCGGCGAGAGCTTCGCCGAGGTGGCCCGCCGGGTCTCGTCCACCCGCGACCGCCTGACCACCCGCTACGCGGGCCGCACGGTGCTCCTGGTCACGCACGTGACCCCGATCAAGACCCTGGTCCGCCTGGCCCTGGGCGCCCCACCGGAGTCCCTGTTCCGCATGGAACTCTCGGCGGCGTCGCTGTCGGCGGTGGCGTACTACGCGGACGGCAATGCGTCACTGCGGCTGCTGAACGACACGTCGCACCTCCGGTAGAAAGCGGAAGCCGCGCCCCGGATTCTGCCGCCCCTGGTGGTGGCGCCCCGGGGAACGGCGCGAGGCTGTCGCTGCCGCAGGGGTGGTTCCCGCGTGGTGCGAAGCTGCCGCTGCGCGAAGCAGGCTGCGGGCTCCCGCTCCAGCAGGGGGCGGCCCCGCGCAGCGTGCGGTGCCGCTCTCGCCGGGGGCGACGGAGCGGTTCCCCGCGGCGCGAAGCCGCCGCTTCCCCGGGGTACGGGGTACTCCGGACCCCCGTCAGCACCTACGGGCGTCCGGGGCGGAGCCCCGGTTCGGGAAGGGGCGGGGAGGGGAATCAGCCGCGCAGCGCCGCCGCCTCGCCCGCCAGCCGCTCCACCCGCGCCCAGTCCCTCGCAGCCACCGCATCCCCCGGCACCATCCAACTGCCGCCCACGCATCCGACGTTCGGCAGTGCCAGATACGACGGAGCCGACGCGAGCGAGATGCCGCCCGTCGGACAGAACCGGGCCTGGGGGAGCGGTGCGGACAGCGCCTTGAGGTACGCCGTGCCACCCGCCGCCTCCGCCGGGAAGAACTTCATCTCGGTGACCCCGCGCTCCAGCAGCGCCACGACCTCGGACGTCGTCGAGACGCCCGGCAGGAACGGCACCCCCGACCCCTTCATCGCGTCCAGCAGCACATCCGTCCAGCCTGGGCTGACCAGGAACCGGGCCCCGGCCGCCACCGTGTCGGCGACGTTCTGCGCGGAGATCACCGTGCCCGCGCCCACCACCGCATCCGGTACCTCCGCCGCGATCGCCTTGATCGCGTCCGGTGCCGCCGCCGTCCGCAGCGTCACCTCGATGGCCGGGAGCCCGCCCGCGACCAGGGCCCGGGCGAGCGGCACCGCGTCGGCGGCGTCCTCCAGGACGACTACGGGGACTACGGGGGCGAGGTCCAGCACAGAGGAGGAGGTCATGGCCTCATCCTGCCGCGCCCACCGCACAGTACGCAACGAGCGTTGCACATGTTGCAACAGCGTTTGTCCGGCGTCAGTGGATCTCCGTCACGACCACATCGAGCGCCCACGGCCGCCCCGCCCGCCCCGGAGCCTCCGCCTCCACCACGTACCCCAGCTCCCGCAACGCGTCCACCAGCTCCGCGGGACCCTTCGGCCGGTCCCCCGACTGCAGCAGGTCGCGGACCATCCGCCCCTTCGTCGCCTTGTTGAAGTGGCTGACCACCGACCGCTTCTCCACCCCGTCCACCATCTGGGAGTGCAGCACCCGCACGCTCGCCGTGCGCTCCGCCACCGCCCCCTTCGGCTTCCACGCCGCCGTGTACGCCGACGACCGCAGATCCAGTACGAGCCCGTCCCCGGCCGCCTCCGGCATCACCTCGGCCATCGGCGCCCGCCAGTACGCGCCCAAGGCGCCGAGCCCCGGCAGCTTCACCCCCATCGAGCAGCGGTACGACGGAATCCGGTCGCCCACCCGCACCGCGCCCCACAGCCCGGAGAAGACCAGCAGCGACTTCCCGGCCCGCCGCCGGGCCGCCGTGTCCAGGGACGCCAGGTCCAGAGCGTCGTACAGCACCCCGGTGTAGATCTCCCCGGCGGGCCGCGTCCCCGCCGTCCGCAGCTCGACGTTCTTCGCGATCTCGCCACGCAGCCCCTCGCTCAGACCGAGCACCTCGCGGGCCTTCTCCTCGTCCGCCACGCACAGCTCGACCAGCTCGTCGAGGACCGCGGCCCGGGCCCCGGCAAGCCCCGGCAGCGACAGCGACTCCGGCTTCAGGGGTGCTCCGCGACCCGAGGCGGCCTTTCCTTCGGAGGGCGGCAACAGCACGAGCACGGCGGTTCTCCTTCGTACGAACAGGGAAGCGGCCCCACGACTGCCCAAGGCCTGCCTGCCAGCGTAAGGGGACGCCCGGACCGCCCGGCCCAGCACCCGGACCGCAGGTCCACCCGTCCCGGACCGCAGGTCCACCCGTCCCGGACCGCAGGTCCACCCGTCCCGGACTGCAGGTCCACCCGTCCCGGACTGCAGGTCCACCCGTCCCGGACTGCAGGTCCACCCGTCCCGGACCGCAGGTCCACCCGTCCCGGACCGCAGGGCTGCCCGCGCCCGGGATGCCGGTCGCCCCGCGCCGCCATACGCTCGGTCCATGCCCCGCCGCCATCTCCACATGACCGGCGCAGCCGACACCCCGCTGCGGGCGGCCCTGCGCGAACTGCGCACCACGCTCGGACTGCCCGCCGATTTTTCGCGCGAGGTCCTCGCGGAGGCGGCGCAGGTGGCGAAGTCTCTCGTCCTGACAGGACACCAGGACGCGACGGACCTCCCCCTCTTCACCATCGACCCGCCCACCTCCATCGACCTCGACCAGGCGATGCACCTCGAACGCCGCCCGCACGGCTTCCGGGTCCACTACGCCATCGCCGACGTCGCCGCCTTCGTCCGCCCCGGCGGCGCACTCGACACCGAGGCCCACCGCCGGGTGACGACCCTCTATTTCCCCGACGGCAAGGTGCCCCTGCACCCCACCCCGCTCTCCGAGGGCGCAGCCAGCCTCCTCCCCGGGCAGACCCGCCCCGCCCTGCTCTGGCGGATCGACCTCGACGCGGAGGGCCGCGCGGGCGCCGCCGACGTACGCCGGGCCCTGGTCCGCAGCCGGGCCAAGCTGGACTACGCGGGCGTCCAGCGGCAGATCGACGAGGGCACCGCCGAGGAACCCCTCGCCCTGCTGAAGGACATCGGCCGGCTCCGCGAGGAGCAGGAGGTCGCCCGCGGCGGGATTTCGCTCGACGTGCCCGAGCAGGAGATCGTCCAGCGTGACGGCGCATACGGCCTGGAGTACCGCGCCCCGCTGCCCGCCTACGGCTGGAACGCCCAGATCTCCCTCCTCACCGGCATGACCGCCGCCCATCTGATGACCGAGGCGGGCACCGGCATCCTCCGTACGCTCCCCGTCGCCCCGGACGGCGCCGTCGCCCGGCTGCGCCGCTCGGCCGAGGCCCTGCACATCGACTGGCCGCACCACGTCCCGTACGCCCAGGTCGTCCGGTCGCTCGACCCGAAAAGGGCGAGCCACGCCGCGTTCCTGCAGGAGTGCACCACCTTGCTGCGCGGCGCCGGCTACACGGCCTTCGACCACGGCGAACTCCCCACCCCGGCCGTCCACGCCGCCGTGGCCGACCTCTACACGCACTGCACCGCGCCGCTGCGCCGCCTCGTCGACCGGTACGCGGCCGAACTGTGCGTCGCGGCAGTCGCGGACCAGGAGCCGCCCGAGTGGGTGACGGCCGCGCTCCCCGGCCTCCCGAAGGAAATGGCCGAAGGGACCCGCCGCGCCAACACGGTGGAACGCGAGTGCGTCGACCTGGTCGAGGCGGCACTCCTCAGCGACCGGGTGGGCGAGGTCTTCGACGCGTACGTGGTCGACGTACAGGACCAGGAACCCACCATCGGCACGGTCCGCATCGAGCACCCCGCCATCGTGGCCCGCATCGACGGCGGCACGACGAGGCTCCCCCTGGGCGAACGGCTCCGGGTCCGCCTCACCCAGGCGGATCCTGGCTCGGCGAAGGTCCTCTTCGCCCCCGCGTGAGAGCGGCGACGGCGGCACCTGGATCATCCGCATGGAACCGCACCGTCCGCGCCCACCCGCGCTTCCCCAGCGGCCGCACGAACGGCACCGGACCGACCAGCTCCACGGTCACCGTCGTCTGACCGCCCACGACGAGGTCGAGCACCCCGTCCGCACTCGCCCGCACCGGCCCGCCCTCGGGAAAACGCCGCTCGACCCGCGCACCGGCGACCGCCCCGGCGGGAACCCGCAGATCGAACAGCCCGCCGTAGCGAAGCCGCAGCGCCCCGTCGGCGTCCACTACATGCGGCCGGGTCACACACGCGGCATGGAGGGCGAGCACCAGGACCACCCCGTACACATCGAGTACGAGCAGAACCCTGTGCACGACCGGCCACGGGACCAGCAGGGCCAGCATCACCGTCTCGACCAGAGAGACGAAGACCAGGCCGTACATCATGGCGGTCTGCGGCCCGGTGTACGGGACGGCAAGGGCACCCTCCGGCACGGCATGACGCCGCCGCAGCACCCACAGCCCGAGACCGTGCAGGGCGCGCACCTCGTGCGCGACGAGGCGGCGCACCTTCTCCGGCACGACGGTACGGAGCGCCGCACCCATCGCCTCCCGCCGCCCGGCACCCGCGCGCCGGCCCACGAGCCAGAGCCGCCACAGGACCACGCCCTCGAACCCGAGCGCGGCGACCACCAGGGCCTCGGCGCCGAGCAGAACCGCACCCGGTATCCGGACCCCCGCCAGCAGGCAGCCCCCCAGACCGAACTCGACAGTCAGCACAGCCCCCACGGCATACCGCGCAATCCGCATGCTCATCCCGTCTCCCTCTCCGCCATGCGTACTGTCATGGCCGCCATCACCCGGCGCACCACCTCGGCCTGCGCGGGCGCGTAGTCGTCGAGCAGGGCCTGACCGAACCCCGTCATTACCGGCCCGCCGGAGGGGATCGCCGCCAGTGCCTCGTCCGGCACGGCGGCGGCCAGATCGGCGGCGAGCGGAGCGATCCGCGGATCGTCCGCGGGCGCCGCAGCCAGCGCGTCCAGCCGTTCGTACAGCGCGTGCACGGCCGGGTCCTCGGCCAGTGGCCGCAGTGCGGCGTAGACCTCGCTGCCGACACCCGCCGTGTCCAGCAGCACCAGGTGCTCGCGGTCCTTGGCGGCCATCGGCGAGCCGGTGGCCGGAGCCGTGCCCAGCAGTTCGGCCAGCGCGGGCGATACGGGCTCCTCGGCGCTCACCGGCCCGTCCAGCAACCGGGCCAGCCGACGCCGCCGCTCCCGGATCTCGCTCTCCTGCTGGGCCAGATCGGCGTCCAACTCGACGAGTACGTCGACGAGTTCGTGCCCGGCGTCGTCGGCGAGCACGTCCCGCACCTCGTCCAGACCGAGCCCGAGCTCGGTGAGCCGCCGGATCCGGGCCAGCACCACGGCGTCGCGCACGCTGTAGGTGCGATAGCCGTTGGCCCGACGGCCGGGCTCGGGAAGCAGACCGATGTGGTGGTAATGCCGGATCGTCCGCGAGGTGACCCCGACGAGCGCGGCGATTTCTCCGATGCGCATGAGACCAGTAGAAACGTTGACGCCGCGGCAGGGTCAAGCGCGCACCCCACCCGTCCGCATCTGACAGCTCCGCTCCCTCCTGTGCCACGATCGAGGGAAGCACTCCCATCTCACGGACGGCGGATCCATCGATGCCCCAATCTGGCGAGCGACCGAGGGAGGGGCGTGACATGACTGCCATGCCGCACGAACCGCTCACGCAGGCGGACGTCCTGCTGGAGGGCTTCCTGGCGCTGGATACGCCGGAGGGCTTCCGGGCCGAGCTGATCGAGGGGGAGATTGTCGTGACGCCGCCGCCGGACGGGGACCACGAGGACTGCATCAGCCTGATTCTGAGGCAGGTGATCAGGCTCGCCCGGACCGACATGGACTTCTCCGGGAACAAGGGGCTGAAGCTGAATAGCGGCGGACGCTGCCCCAGGAACCACGTCATCCCCGACGGCACCTTCGCCCCCACCGAGCTGCGGCTGTGCCGGGGAGCCGAACCCTGGATGCCGTGCGAGGGGGTGGCCCTCGTCGTCGAGGTCACCTCGGCCAAGCCCTGGGCCGACCGCACGGACAAGCGCCACTGCTATGCCCGCGGACCCATCCCGCTCTACCTCCTGGTCGACCGCGAGGAGTCCTCGGTGACGCTGTTCAGCGAGCCGGAAGGGGACGACTACCGTCAGCACTGCACGGTCCCGCTCGGCAAGACACTCGGTCTCCCCGCGCCGTTCGCCTTCGACCTGGAGACCGAGGCATTCGTCTGAGCCGTCCCGTCCGGCGGTCCCCGCCAGGCGGGTAGCATGGTCGACACGGCAGACGAGCCGGGCGGACGGCCGCGTGGGGATTTTCGGATCCTCCCGAGGAACGTCCGGGCTCCACAGGGCAGGGTGGTGGCTAACAGCCACCCGGGGTGACCCGCGGGACAGTGCCACAGAAAACAAACCGCCAGGGACTTCGGTCCTCGGTAAGGGTGAAACGGTGGTGTAAGAGACCACCAGCGCCTGAGGTGACTCAGGCGGCTAGGTAAACCCCACCCGGAGCAAGGTCAAGAGGGGCCGTCGCAAGACGGCCCTGCGCGAACGTCCGAGGGCTGCCCGCCCGAGTTCGCGGGTAGACCGCACGAGACCGGCAGCAATGCCGGTCCTAGATGGATGGCCGTCTCCCCGGCCGCCGCGAGGCGACCGGGTGACAGAACCCGGCGTACAGCCCGACTCGTCTGCCGCCACCTGCGGTTTTGCCTTCGGAAGGGCCTCCGACTTGCGTCGGAGGTCCTTTCTGGGCTTTCAGGGGCTTGCCGCGTTAGGCGGCGAAAAGTCCCTCGGAAGTCCCTCGGACAGCGCTGAAAGTCCCTGAAAAGTCCCTGGGGGACTGAGGTTCAGAGCAGGTGCAGGTTGGGGGCCTGTGCGGCGTTCGCGTACTCAGGCAGTTCAACGACCGTTACTCCGACGTCTTCGAGGATCTCGGTGCCTGCGGCGCCGGCGACGAAGGTGTCAGGCTCGCTCCAGGCGGTGACGACGCGGCGGAGACTGGTGTCCTGGATGAGCTGGGCGCAGGAGCGAGGGCGGGATGCCCGCTTGGCGCAGGGTTCCAGGGAGCTGTAGATCGTGGCGGTGGCGAGCCGGGCATCCTCGGCGGGGAGCTTGGCGAGGGCACCTTCCTCGGCGTGGTCGTGGGGATTGCTCTCGCGGGAGTAGCCGCGGGCGAGCTCGGTCCCGTCGGCCGCGACGATGACCGCCCCCACGCTGAAAGCGGTCGTCGAAGGCGGGCAGAGGGCGGCCAGCTCGCAGGCGAGGGCGAGCCAGTCCCGGTCTGCGGTGTTGGGCTTGCGGCCGACGCCTGGTGCACCGGCTGAAGGGGTGGTGCTCATCGGGGCTCCGTCGAGGTGTCCTTGGGGGCGTACCTCAGGAGTACCACGTCGCCGATCTGGCGGGCCTCCAGAAGTCGGAGGCGGGCGGCGGGGCCGCCGGGGTAGCCCGCTGGGCCCAGCATCCGTACCGCATCCGGCTGGCCGACCAGGAGCGGGGCGATGACGAGCTGGAGTTCGTCGGCAAGAGCTGCTTCAAGGAGTTGTGTGTGGATGGTGCCGCCGCCTTCGACCATGAGCCGCTTGACGGCGTATACGTCGCCGAGGATGTCGAGCGCGGCCAGCCATACGGCCTCGGCAGGGATGCCTTGAACGGTGGCCAGGTCACCGAGGTTGGCGCGAGCCTTCATGGTGGCCGCGTCGCCGACGGCCAGGACGAGTTTGTCCCCGCCGTGGTGCCAGAACCGCCAGCCGGGGTCGAGATCGCCCGTTCCGGTAATGGTGACCTTCAGCGGATACTCCGGCTGACCGGCGGCGATCCGGGACGCCCTGCGTTCTCCCGAGTTGACGAGGAGGCGGGGGTTGTCGGCGCGGAGTGTTCCGGCGCCGACGAGGATGGCGTCGACACCGGCTCGTACGGCGTCGACGCGCTCGAAGTCCTCCTTGTTGGACAGCAGGAGCCGGTCCTCGCCCGGGCGAGTGTCGAGGTGGCCGTCGATCGATACAGCTGCGGACAGCAGGACGTACGGGCGAGACACGCTATCTCCAGAGGGTGTGCACAGGTGGGTCAGGCGGGATGCAGGACGATGCGGTCGAGTGAGGCTCGGAACTCTGCGACGCTGTCCTCGCCGGCTGCGGGGGCCAGTGCCTGGTCGAGCCGGTCAAGCTGGCCGAAGATCCGTGCGGATCCGGTCTCGGCGGCGATCCCTACGGCCTGCCCACCGATTCGGGCAGCCAGGGTCATGTTGCCTGTGCCCGCATGGGCCCGGGCAGCACGAGCGAGGTAGACACCGCGATCCCGGCGGTATGTGGGCGGAAGCACTGCGATGGCGCTGTCAAAGCCGGCTGAGGCCTGCTCATAGTCGCCGAGTGCCGCGAGGGAGCGGGCTCGGGCGGTGCTGATGTACGCCGTATCGAGCCAGGAACCCCAGACGCCGTCGGCGCCGCGCTCGAATCCCGCGCCTGCGCGGGATTCTTCGAAGCCGCAGTACACATCACCGACCAGACCAACCCGGCGGAGGCCATCGCGCTCCTCCGCCCCGTTCTCTTCAGCATGGGCGACCTCGGGTGGAAGACCATCTGGGGCCGCCGCTACCTCCTGGACCAGCCACCCGTCCGGCACAGGCTCCGGCTGGCCCTTGATCCTCTGATCCTCATCAAGCCCACCAGCCTCACCCGACGGCAGACCATCGCCCGCCGACGCAAGTACGGCCCCGAGCACATCCCCGCCACCATTCCTCAAGACTGGTACGACCGGCACTTCCGCCACCTGGACATCACCGGCATCAGCCCGCGGGTCTTCCGCCGAGCCATTTCCGTCCGCCTCTATCAGGAAGCCACCGGCCAGCCCGCAACCAGCGCCACCGAATTCTTCGGACATCACCGCCCCAACTTCACGACCGGAGCCGCGCACGCCCTCGGCCGATGGCTGCGAAACACAAAGAGCCCGGAACCCTCCGACAAGGCCCTCGCCGGCCTGACCGCCGAACTCGAAGCAGACGAGCACCTCATCGACTACCAGAGGCGGCGAGCCCGCTTGCGCAACTGGCAGTTGAAGGACCCGGATTGGGAAGCAATCGGACGCTGCCTGCCACCGCCTGGTCGCGGCGGCGGAACCTACATCGCCCGGGAACGGCCGGCCGCCTCGACGTTCGTCTGGTGCCGCGTGACCCAAGGCGAGCGGGAGTTCTCACCCTGGATCGCCCAGGGCGGACAGCTACATCTGATCCACCAAACTCTCCGGAACTTCCGCTACGTCAAACCGCACCGGCGGCATCGCCCGCTGCTGGACATCCTCACGACGCTGGCGAATCGCCTCGCTAACGCGGTCGACGCGGACAAATTCAAGGCCAGCAGCCTGAGCATCCAGGACCTTCTGCCCCTCGGAGACAACCCATGAACCTACGCACAACTCGCCGCCGGGGACCTGCGGACTCCTCAGACCGATTCGCCGGGCCTCAGATATCGGTAGCCGTTGTCGGTCTCCTCGGCGAGCCAGCCGTTAACGCTGCTGAGGCCGCGATCGTTGATCTGGGCATCGTGAATTGCGAACGCCCGCTGTGGTTTGATCGCCTTGACGAAGTCGATCGCCTCCGCCGTCTTCATCCACGATCCTTGTGCCGGAACCAGGAGCGTCTCGATCGGCTGATCGGGCACGTGCAGCGAGTCACCGGGATGGTAGATCGCCTCGTCGAGGATGTAGCCGAGGTTCGCACAGTCCGGTTGGCCGCCGTAGATGAACGCATGACGCCCGCCAACCGCCCGTACGCGGAAGTCAGCGACGGTGAACTCCGCGCCGGAGGGCACCCCGATGACCCCCAGCCCTGGAATATCCGCGTCGGCAGGGGCGTAGACCGGCACGCCGAGCCCCGCCAGACGGAGGACATCGATGTGATCGGCGTGTTCGTGAGTCACCAGCACAGCGTCCGCACCGGTCAAGGCAGCCGGCTCGCTCCACACACCGGGATCGATGACCAGCACCCGGCCCTCGTGTTCCAGCCGTACGCAAGCGTGGGTGTATTTCGTGATCCGCATGGCGTCCAATCGTACTGCGGCTGCGCCACTCTGCGCCCCCTGATCCAAGGCTGCACACGTACGGCCCCGCCGAGCGCACCGAGACTGGGCCGTCCCGGCCCGGTACCTGCAAGTCCTGGAACTCGATGTGTGAGAACTCGCCCCGGCCGATCACGAGCCAGCCACCAAGAACTACATGACCGTGACCCGTGCCGCAGCACGAGCAGCACCCGACCACCGCAGCCCCCCGCCGGGCCGTGGTGACCGGCTCAGCCGGCTTCATCGGCTCCCACCTCACACATGCCCTCGTCCAGGCCGGCACCACCGTCATCGGCGTCGACCGCCGCGACCCGTCCACCGACGCCCCGGCCGCCGCCAACCTCAGCGCTCTGCACGGCCTGCCGGGGTACGTGCACGTCACCGCCGACCTCCTCAACTGCGCAATCGATCCCCTTCTGCTTGACGCGGACGCGGTCTTCCACCTCGCCGGAGTTCCCGGCGTACGGCCTTACTGGGGGCCGCAGTTCATCGACTACCTCGCGGCCAACGTCCTGGCCACCCATCGGGTCCAGGAAGCCTGTACGCGCATCGGCGTCCAGCGCCTGGTTGTTGCCTCCTCCTCCAGCGTCTACGGGCCGACCGACGGCGGCGCGAGCGTCGAAGCCGATCAGTCCGCCGCGGGAGCGTCCGAGGGCGTGATCGGCGGGTTCGCCCGGCCTGGTGCCCAGTTTCGCGTGCTGCGGCGGCGTGCTGGTGAGCCCGGCAGACGGTGGAGTCGACCGCCACCGTCCGGGCGATGTCGTCGCCGGCGTCCGCCGCGGCCAGGATTTTGGCGGCCAGGATCCGTTGCCACGTGCCGTCGGCGGCCGCGCACGACGGCCACGAGCGCCTGAATGGCGACTGGCCTCTGTGGGAGCCGTACCGCCTCAACGGCATGTCGGCGGCCGAGTTCTGCACGCCGTGGGCCCTTGCGCTGGAGTGCGCTCCAGCTCCTAGAGTGCGGCGGTATGACTATGCGATACCGAAGCCTCGGCCGTACCGGCATAGAGGTGAGCGTGCACTGCCTCGGCACGATGATGTTCGGGGCTGTGGGAAACACGGACCACAACGACTGTGCGCGGATCGTGCATGCCGCACTCGACCAGGGCATCAACTTCGTCGACACCGCCGACATGTACTCCGCGGGGGAGTCCGAGGAGATCGTCGGAAAGGCGCTCAAGGGTCGGCGCGACGACGTCGTACTGGCCACCAAGGTGCACTTCCAGATGGGCGAGGGGCGCAACCGCAGCGGCAACTCGCGGCGGTGGATCGTCCAGGCGGTGGAGGAGAGCCTGCGGCGGCTCGGAACCGACTGGATCGACCTCTACCAGGTGCACCGCCCGGACCAGTCGACGGATGTCGAGGAGACACTGTCCGTTCTGGACGACCTGGTGCGGGCGGGGAAGATCCGGGCCTTCGGCTGCTCGACCTTCCCCGCCGAGGAGATCGTCGAGGCCCATCATGCCGCCGAGCGGCGGGCGTTGGGGCGGTTTCGGACCGAGCAGCCGCCGTACTCGATCCTTGCGCGCGGCATCGAGGCCGATGTGCTGCCGGTCGCGCGGAGGTACGGGATGGGCGTGCTCACCTGGAGTCCGCTCGCCTCGGGCTTCCTCAGCGGGAAGTATCGGCTGGGCCGACCCGTCGACCTGGCCTCGGGCCGGGCGGCGCTGACGCCCGCGCGCTTCGATCCGTCGATCCCCGGCAACCTCGCAAAGCTGGAGGCGGTCGAGCAGTTGGTCGCACTCGCCGAGTCCATCGGGTGCACGCTGCCCGAGCTGGCGGTCGCCTTCGCCGCCGCTCATCCCGCAGTCACCTCGGTGATCATCGGGCCGCGGACCATGGAGCAGCTCCAGCTGCTGATCAAGGGCGCCGCTGTGACCCTCGACGACGAGGCGCTCCACCGCATCGACGAGATCGTGGCGCCCGGTACGAATCTCTACCACCCGGACGGGGCCTGGCGCCGGCCGTCCCTCACGGACCTCGCGCAGCGACGGCGTCCGCTCGGCGACCGGTCGGCCGGCTAGTGCTGTGACCGCGTAGGTTCGCCGGGTCGGCGGTTGGAGCGGTTGGATGGGTGGTGACGTCCGTGCCGATCGCTGGAGGTGTGGTGGCCGAGCCTGTGCGGGTGAGCAGACTGACCGACCAGGAGCAGCTTGCCGCTTCGGGCCGCGAAAAGTCCCTCCGAAGTCCCTCGGAGAGCGCCGAAAGTCCCTGAAAAGTCCCTGGGGTGAAGAGGCGAGGCGTGTCTTGGGCCGGGCGGTTTGAACGATCCACACGCCCTTGGTGGGCGCGGCATCGAGTTCGCGAACCCAGGCGCACCCGCACGGAGACGCTGCATCAGGCCGTCAGCCGGATCCCGGTGACCAGATGCGGACGGATGCGGACCGCACAGTCCATCACCCGGTCCGACCAGGGCCTGATCAGCCGTTGGTAGTGCATCAGAGCATCCGGATCGGTCACGGGGCGACAGTAACCCGTCGCGACGACGCTCCAGCCCAGATGGGTCAGCGGATCGATGTCATCCGCCTGGTAGGCGACCACGACTCCCCGGTCGCCATGGTGCCGGGCCTGGGCGAACAGGTCCGAGTCCTGATGGGTCCGGATGACGATCTGACCGCGGTCCAGCAGATGGTTCACCGGCCGGATTGCGGGCAGCGCGTGCTGGGTGAAGACGATCCGCCCGAGCGACGCCCCGCCGAGCAGGCTCAGCGCCTGAGCGCCCGTCAACTCGACCGTGCGGCGTGGTCCGGTGGCTGCCGGGTTGTGCGCCGGGGCCGAGGCCGACGGCGTGGGCCCGGCCGCGGGCACGGACGGCTGGGGCGACTGATGACCTGCGTGGCTCATAGGGCGGCCTTGTCTCCTGATCTGCTCGCCTGCCGCACGAGTACATCGCGTGCTGCCATCCCCACGCCAGGGCCGAACGGCCCAGGGCCGAACGGCCCTAGCGGCGTCGGACCCCCGATGGGTTCACTGCGGTGGACCGCATGCTGCGGGCCGGGCCAACGGCGGCTCCGGAGGCCGGGCCGTGGCTTGTGGAGCGTTCGGCCGGAGCGGGCGGTGCGGATGTGTACAGGAGGAGAACGCGTTGATCGCGGTCGTCGGACACAGAGACCTCAACAACAGAACTCTGGCGCTGGTGGAGGCTGAACTGAGAGCGCGGCTGGACTGCCTGGCAGAGGGCGTAGCCGCTCTCGTACGGGTCGGGGCGGGGCTGCCGCTGGTGTTCGGGCGCGCCGCCCGGGAGGCTGGACGGAAGCTGACGGTACTGCTGCCGGCCCAGGGCGCGGTGCCCGCCGTGCTGCCCGAGGGGGACCGGCGGGCCGCAGGGGAACTGCTGGTCCTGGCCGAGAACGTACGGTTGCTGGCTTTTGATCCGGCCGACCGCAACGCTTGTGTCAGCGCCGATGAACGTCTGGTGGAGACGTGCCGGACCGTGCTCGCCGTGTGGGACGGTTCGCCGTCGGACGGCCGGGACGCCACTGCACATCTGGTTGCCTTCGCCCGGGCGCGTGGAATCCGGGTGGAGGTCGTCTGGCCGGACGGCTCCGTGCGGGGGCGGGCATGAGCGCGTCGGCGCGTGAGTCGGAGCTGGTAGCGGGAGCCCCCGAGGCCGATGACCGGGAGGTCCGCTCCTCGCAGGACAGGGCGAACGACGGTGCTTCGGGGACGAGCGACGAACGGGAGCGGACCGGGGCGTGCCAGGGATTCGCATGGCTGTTGGTGATCACCGCCGTCCTCGGGCTGCTGGGCTCCTTCGTGATCACCAACGACAAGTTCGAACTGCTCGCCGACCCCGGCTTCGTACCTGCCTGCTCGCTGAGCCCCGTGGTGTCCTGCACGGATGTGATGCGCAGCGAACAGGCGTCGGTGTTCGGCTTCCCCAATCCGCTCATCGGACTGATCGCCTTTGGGGTGGTGATGGGGACCGGCGCGGGCCTGCTCGCAGGTGCGCGCTACCGGCGGTGGTACTGGCTGGGGCTGAACCTGGGTACCTTGTTCGGCGTCGGCTTCTGCATGTGGCTGATGACGCAGGCGCTGTACGACATCGGCGCGCTCTGCCTGTGGTGCGTACTCGTGTGGGTGGCCACCATCTTCATGTTCTGGCACACCACCGTGCACAATCTGCGCCATGGCGTTCTGCCCGCCCCACGCGCTCTCGTCGCGGCGGTGCTGGAGTTCCCCCTTGTGGTACCGGTTACCTGGTGCCTGGTCATCGTCATGCTGATAGCAACCCGGTTCTGGTCGTACTGGCAGACGTTTCTGTGACCTGTACGATGCCGGTGCTGTCGCGATGGGTGTGCATGGCCGGGACTCCGGCGGCGGCCGGCCGGGCGGCGACGGCCCGCGCGGAGTCTGTCGTGGATGCCTCGGGTGCCAGGGCCAGATAGACGTGCTGCCGGGCGGCGGCCCCGGGACGCTGCGCCAGTATTCCGTCCAGGGCCCGCAGACCGGGATCTGCGGAGAGACCGGCCGGATCGGCGGGCCCGGCCTGACCGGCTGTGAGGACGGTCAGCCAGGGGCGTTTGCGCCGGAACGCCTCCAGATACGCCGCGTCGTACATGCCCTCACCCACCCTTGCATCCAGCAGCAGCCGCACCCGGTGCGCACGGGACCGTTCGGCGTCGATCTGCTGGAGCAGCGCCTTCATCGCGGCCCATCCGGTACCGAGGCGTCCAACGCCCGGGAGGCGCTGGCCCGCGTACCGGCCAGCAGGCCACAGGTCGCCGTACTGGACGTACGGCTCGGCGACGACCCCCGCGGTGACCACGCCGGTATCGAGGTGTGCCGGGAACTGCGTGCCCTGATGCCCGAGCTGGCATGTCTGATGCTGACGTCGTTCGATGACGACGAGGCACTGTTCGACGCCATCATGGCGGGCGCGGCCGGCTACGTACTGAAGCAGATCAACGGAGCCGATCTGATCGCCGCCGTACGCACGGTCGCGTCCGGTACCTCGATGCTCGATCCACGGACGACCGCTCGTGTGATGGCACGTCTGCGGGGCCCCCAGCGGACCCCCGCCGAGGAGTCGGAGGCATCGGAACTGGACCAGCTCACGACCAGGGAGCGCCAGATCCTGGACCTCATCGGCGAGGGCCTCACCAACCGCGAAATCGCGGAACGTCTTTTCCTGGCCGAGAAGACCGTCAAGAACCGCATCTCCTCGATCCTCGCCAAACTGGGCGTCGGCCGCCGGATTCAGGCCGCGATGCTCGTCGGCCGGATCAAGGACCGCCAGGGGCAAGCCCTGGTCCGGCAAAGCTGACAGGTGCTCAGGCGTCAGTCGTGGAGCGGGACGCGCCACGTGATCCGGGTGCCGCCGTCCGTCGGCCGTTCGATGGCGAGTGTGCCGCCGCACAGCTCCGCCCGCGTACGCATATTGTCCAGCCCACCGACGCGCCTGGCCGGCTGATCGCCGTTATTGATCGCTGTCCCCGTTCCGCCATCGATCGCTGTCCGCGTTCCGGGAGCGGTCGTGTCACCGTCCGGGATGCCGATGCCGTTGTCCGTGACGGTGGTCAGCACCGCCTCGTCGTCGGCGTCGAAGCTCACCCCGCCCCGCTTCTCGGTGAGATAGAGGTTGCCGAACACCTCGTCGCGCACCCGCACCGGTACGCCGAGGAAGGTGCGCATCGGCGGATGATGAGGCGGAAACCCGAAGCTGCGCGGGTGGCTGCTGAGATCGGTGAGCCGCAGCGGTTCCGGATGACGGATCAGCTCGCCGAGGATTCCGCGGCCGCACGGTGACTGCCCGATCCTGGCGGCGAGTTGGTCCGACAGACCCACCGGCAGGAACTCCAGGAGCTTCTGCCCGTCCCCGACAATGCCAAGTGCTCCGTACTCCGCGTCGGTCAGCGTCACCGCTGCCTCCACGATGCCGCGCAGCACCTACGGGAGTTCCAGGCCCCGTCCCAGACTCATCACGGCATCCAGCAGACTGTGCATCCGGTCCGGCCGGCTGGGCTGCGGCCACGCGGCCGGACCGGGGCAAGAGGGTCCGGGCGAGCCGAGTGCGGGCGAGGAGGGGCCGGGGGAGGGGACTTCGAAGTGGGGGCCGGGCTCGGGAGGTGCTGTCTCTGCCACTGGGGTGCCGTTCTCTGAGGCCGTG
Organism: Streptomyces sp. NPDC005151; assembly: GCF_053599875.1. Taxonomy (NCBI): domain Bacteria; kingdom Bacillati; phylum Actinomycetota; class Actinomycetes; order Kitasatosporales; family Streptomycetaceae; genus Streptomyces; species Streptomyces sp. NPDC005151. The sequence continues at coordinate 106,430 of NZ_JBSFYR010000007.1, forward strand.
TGCCGTGTGCCGTATGCCGGGTATCTGCTCACCGCATCACCGGGGCTGGGACCGGTCCACGGGCGGTCAGCCTACGACAGCCCAGGTGCCGAGGGCCCGGCGGTGTGTGGTCTCGAAGGCCGGCGCGGGCGGGGCCGGTCGGCTGCCGAATGCGTAGGGAAGTAGGGCCGGTCGGCTGCCGAATGCGCACGGAAGTAGGGCCGGTCGGCCCCGTGGAAGGTGCCCGTCGGTCCCTGGGGGAGCGTCGCCGCTCGCGACCAGCATGGTGCGGTCGGGAAGGTCCGGTCCGTCCCCTCGTGATCCGCCGGACCTTCCCGACCGCTCCCTGGAGCCGTCCGCGTGCGGCCGGGGCGCGTTCGGAGAACTGCCAGAGCTGGAGGACACGGTCCGGTGGACGCAATGGAATCGCAGGGCAATCAGGCCGCCCCTGCATATGGCCCCAAGCCCCCCGGCCCCGGGGCCGACCCCGCCGACGCACGGGCCGTCACCGTCGACGCGGAGGGCACCCCGGCCGGTCGCCGGCCCACTCGGGCGGGCACGACTCAGTCCGGCAGGACGCAGCCCGGCACCGATCTGCCGGGCCGTTCCTCGCGCGGCCGGATCGTCGTCTCGTGGCTCACGACGACCGACCACAAGCAGATCGGCACGCTCTATCTCGTCACCGCGTTCGTCTTCTTCCTGATCGGTGGGGCGATGGCGCTGGTGATGCGCGCCGAACTCGCGCGTCCCGGGACGCAGATAATGTCCAACGAGCAGTTCAACCAGGCATTCACGATGCATGGCTCGGTGATGCTGCTGCTGTTCGCCATGCCGCTGTTCACGGGATTCGCCAACTGGCTCATGCCGCTCCAGATAGGCGCACCCGATGTGGCCTTTCCGCGGCTGAACATGCTGGCCTACTGGTTGTTCCTCTTCGGTTCACTGATCGCCGCGGGAGGGTTTCTCACCCCTCAAGGTGCCGCCGACTTCGGCTGGTTCGCCTATGCCCCGCTTTCCGACGCCGTCCACTCGCCGGGCATCGGTGCCGATATGTGGATCATGGGCGTGGCACTGTCCGGCTTCGGTTCCATTCTCGGAGCGGTGAACTTCATCACCACCATCATCTGCATGCGTGCCCCGGGAATGACCATGTTCCGGATGTCGATCTTCACCTGGAACGTACTGCTGACCGCCCTACTCATTCTCCTGGTCTTCCCGGTCCTCGCCGCAGCACTCTTGGCGCTGGAGATGGACCGGAAGTTCGGCTCGCACATCTTCGACGCCGCCAACGGGGGTGCACTTCTGTGGCAGCACCTGTTCTGGTTCTTCGGGCACCCGGAGGTCTATGTGCTGGCTCTGCCGTTCTTCGGCATCGTCTCCGAGATCATTCCGGTCTTCTCCCGAAAGCCGATGTTCGGCTATGTCGGTCTCATTGCCGCGACGATAGCCATTGCCGGGTTGTCCGTCACCGTCTGGGCCCACCACATGTATGCCACCGGTGGTGTGCTGCTGCCCTTCTTCTCCTTCATGACCTTCCTGATCGCCGTACCGACCGGAGTGAAGTTCTTCAACTGGATCGGCACGATGTGGAAGGGATCGCTGTCTTTCGAGACGCCGATGCTATGGGCCACCGGATTTCTGATCACCTTCGTCTTCGGTGGACTGACCGGAGTCATCCTGGCCTCACCACCACTGGACTTCCACGTCACCGACTCGTACTTCGTGGTCGCCCACTTCCACTACACACTCTTCGGTACGGTCGTCTACGCGATGTTCGCCGGATTTCACTTCTGGTGGCCGAAGTTCACCGGCAAGATGCTCGACGAGCGTCTGGGGAAGATCAACTTCTGGGTGCTGACGGCCGGCTTCCACCTCACGTTCCTGGTGCAGCACTGGCTCGGTGCGGAGGGAATGCCCCGCCGATACGCGGACTATCTCGCCGCCGACGGTTTCACCGCCCTCAACACCCTGTCCACCATCGGCTCATTCCTGCTCGGGCTGTCGTTCCTCCCCTTCTTCTACAACATCTGGAAGACCGCTCAGTACGGCAAGAAGACAACCGTCGACGACCCATGGGGTTATGGCCGCTCCCTGGAATGGGCCACGTCGTGTCCTCCTCCCCGGCACAACTTCACCGCACTGCCCCGAATCCGCAGCGAGTCCCCGGCCTTCGATCTGCACCATCCGGAGATCGCCGCACTCGACCCTGCCGTACCGCACTGACCCCTGACCCCGTCCACCACCGCAAGCCCCGCCCCTGAGGAGAGTGCTGCCCGATGTCCCATGGTGTTCTGGCGCTTGGCGTCGCCGTGCTCTGCGTATCGGGCAACGTCTGGTACCTGCCCGCCTGCATCGACCTGCGTGCCGGACAGGACCGGCCGCGCTCCCGCCGGCTGGCTGCGGCCGCTGTACTGGCCGGGTGGGGATCGGCGGCCCTCACGATGCTCCTGATGCTCATGCCGGCCACCCTGCCCGCGGCCGCGCTGGTGGCGGTCGCGGGCACCACCACCACGGTGTCCCTGGCCTTCCGCGCGCGGCTGCGTCACGGCCAGGAGCAGCGTGAAGAGGAGGCCCGCTGGGCCGCGCTCTTCCGTTGATCAACGCGTTCGCGCCCTTACCCGACGGGTGGAGAAGCTCGCCGAGTCCCTCAGCGTGACCCGGCTGAGCAAGTCCCAGGTCAGGCCGCGCTGAGTAGCGTCATCGACGCCCGGCACGCTGCCCCGGAACAGACCAGGTACCACCCTGGCGCCCGGGAGACCATCAAGGGCCTGGTGCACGTCTCGCGCCGCACCCCGGACAGCCTCGGGCACATGGCCGCCTGGATCGGTCTGTAGTCACGCTCACGCCCTGACCTGCCAACGCTCACGAATCTGTGAGCGTTGAGCCCCTCCCCGCCTGTCACGGTGGTCTCGTACCTGATCACCGACAAGCCGGGGACGCCATGGCCGTGAGGGAATTACCGCCAGTCAGTGAACTGAGCGAGCAACAGCAGCGAGGCTGGTGCTGCGTATGGTGCGGGACGGGACTGTCCACCGGTACCGCGGTCAACCTGGGGGAGCGGCGGCACAAGCCGAAGGGTGCCAACCCTTACTGGTGGTTCCCCCGCGCCTGCCCCGACGTCACCGCCTGCGCTTCCCGTGAACCGGAGCGGACCCGATGAGCCGGGTTGCGGCGCCCATGCCGACTGAGACGCAGCGCACCACGTACCGGGCACTCCTCGATCACGTCGAGAGCTGCGTCCCGTGCAATGATCACCGTCCCTGCGAAACCGGTGCCTGGCTGCGTCGAACACAGCAGTCGGCAGCAGGGTGGGCGTCCTGAAGACCGAGTCGACCGACATCATCACGCACTGCTGCTGGGACATGAACCCGAAGACCAAGTTGCGCTGCAGGCGGGACCCCCGGCCAGTCAGGACAGTCATTCCGCGGCTCATCGCTTCCTCGTCGAGCGGGCGCGAGGCGCAATTCCGCACGCGCGGTGATCGCGCGGACGGCCGCCGGCTTCGCGGCTGCCAGGTCCTGCTGACGGCGGACCAGGTCCTCCTCCTGTCGGCGCAGCATCACCTCGATCGCGACTTCCGGCTGAGAGCGCGCAGATGGCCCGGCCTATCGAGTGAATTGCGAACATGGTGAGGCCGGCCGGCCGATCAAGGGATGCGCGGACAACAGTGAACCTGGCTGTCAGTGACGTGAACAGGGACGGCAAGGACGATCTCGTCGGCACCGAGGTGGAGAGCGGCAAGCTCTATCCCTACCCCGGTACCGGTAGCGGGGTAGGGCAGTCCTACGGAGATCGATTTCGGCGGCTGAAACGGCATCAGCAACACCTTCGTCAACGACTTCACGGGTGACGGTGGGGATGACCTCAGCGGTGTCGAGACGTCGATCGGGACGCTCTACCTGTACAAGGGTCATGGCGACGGCGCCATCGATGGCGGTTCCTCCCGTACGGAGATCGGTTCCGGTGGCTGGAACGGGATCTCGGACTACGACGGCGGTGACTTCACCGGTGGCGGTACGGGTGACCTGGCAGCCCCTCGAATCCCAGCCGGGCGCCACCGGAAAGCCCTACCCCTACAAGATCAACGGCACGGGCGGCCTCAACGCCCGCATCGGCACCGGCGGCTGGTGGCACGCCACCTGGCGGGTCCGAGTTCACTGCGGCTCCGCCCTGCCTCTGTGCGCTCCCACGCCCCGACCGCGCCGGCCGTGCCACATCGGCCCGACTTCTGGAAGAGAGAATGAAGAACCGTCATCTGTGCCGTTCAGCCTGTGTCTTCATGGCCGCCATCGGACTGACCGCCATGTTCCAGCACTCCGCTACCGCCTCGGCGGCGGAACGGCTCACCCACGTCGAGTACCGGGGACTCTCCATCGACGTTCCGGCCGGGTGGAGGCTGGTGGACCTGGAGACGGACCCGAACGCCTGCGTAAGACTCGATCAGCACGCCGTGTACCTGGGGCATCCGGGAGCCGAGCAGTTCTGCCCCAGCCACCTGATCGCGGCGAAGACCGATGCGATCGTGCTGGAGCCGTTCACCGGAGCTGCACCCCGAGAGGATGTGCCCACCGTGAACGTTCCGGCGGGCTCCCCCGCTCCCAGCGTCCTCCCGGCCGGCGAGTCCCGCGAAGTACGGCTGGCCTTCGTGGGCGCCGGCGTCTATGCAACCGTCAGCTACGGCTCGTCGACGGCAGCGATCGAGAAGATCCTGGGCTCCGCCACCACCAGCAGCACGGCCGAGCCACAGACAGTTCCGGCCCCCCGGGCGCCGGCTTTCGCGGCCGCCGCTTCCGCGATCCCGGGCACCGGCTACACCGGCAAAGCCTTCGATGCCTGCTCGGCACCCTCCTCGGGCGCCATGGCGGACTGGGCGTCCTCGCCCTACAGAGGGGTGGGCATCTACATGGGCGGACCGAGCCGGGCCTGCTCCCAGCCGAACCTCACCGCTTCATGGGTGGCCGAGCAGAGCGGCCGTGGCTGGCATCTGCTCCCCGTCTACGCGGGCCTCCAAGCGGGGAGTATCTCCTCCTTAAACGCGACCAGCCAGGGACGGTCGGCCGCCGACGCGGCGGTCGATCTGGCACAAGGGCTCGGATTCGTTCCCGGCACGGTGCTCTACACCGACATGGAGGCGTACTCCTCGGGGTACCGCACCAACGTCCTCAACTTTCTCTCCGGCTGGTCCGACCGTCTGCACGAACTGCGCTACCGGTCAGGCGTGTACAGCTCCTCCTCCAGTGGCATCAAGGACCTCTCCGCCGTCTACTCGTCCACGACGCTGGAGCGTCCGGACGTGGTCTGGTCCGGCAACTGGAACGGAAAAGCCGACACCGCCGACGTGAACATCCCCGCCGGGTACTGGTCCGAGCACCAGCGTGTTCACCAGTACGCGGGCAATGTCACCGAGTCGTACAGCGGGACGACGATCAACATCGACCGGAACTACGTCGACGTCGGCGCGGCTGTGACCACGGGCGACCCGGGTATGACAAATCTGACGGCCGGTGACTTCAATGGGGACGGCAGGAAGGACCTGGTGGCCGTTGAGGTGTCGACGGGCAATCTGTGGCTATACCCCGGTACGGGCAAGGGAACCCTGACCTCGCGGGTGCTGATCGGTACGGGTGGCTGGAACGGCATGGCGAATCTGGCCGTCGGTGACCTCAACTCGGACGGCAAGGACGATCTCGTCGGCACCGAGGTCGCGAGTGGAAAGCTGTACCTCTACCCCGGTACCGGTAGTGGTCCGGGACGTCGTAAGGAGATCGGTTCCGGCGGCTGGAACGGGATCAGCAACACCTTCGTCGGCGACTTCACGGGTGACGGCAGGGATGACCTCGGCGGTGTCGGGACGTCGACCGGGACGCTCTACCTCTACCGGGGCCACGGCGACGGCACGATCGCCGCAGGTTCCTCCCGGACGGAGATCGGCTCCCGTGGCTGGAACGGCATGGACAAGATCGTCAGTCCTGGTGACATGAACAGGGACCGCAGGGACGACATCGTCGCCACCGAGAAATCCACCGGGAAGCTCTACCTCTACAAGGGCCACGGCGACGGCACGATCGACGCGGGTCCCTCCCGTACGGAGATCGGTTCCGGCGGATGGAACGGGATCTCGGACTACGCCGGCGCTGACTTCACCGGTGACGGTACGGGTGACCTGGAAGCCATCAAGTCCCAGCCGGGTGCCACCGGAAAGCTCTACCTCTACCAGGGCAACGGCAAGGGTGGCCTCAACGCCCGCGTCGAAATCTCCGGCGGTTGGTGAGGGACCACCCTCTCGACAACGGCAACCAGGAGGCGGTCCCGAACCAGGCAGCGCCGGACCCGGCTATCGGTCCGGCGCTGCTGTGCACTGTGTTCCGGAGGTCTGCGCGGGCTGGTGATTCGTCCGTCGCGTCAGCCCGCCATCGGCAGGCTCTTCCGCGACGGCACCGCGCCCAGTTCGTCCACGGCCACCGCCTCCCCGCTGTCCGCGTCGACGTAGCTGACACGGACGACCGGGTCGCCGCCGGTGTCGCGGCCGGCCGTGGCGTCGAGTGCGAACACCACCGTGACCGGGCGCGCGTTCTCTCGGGCCCCGTACACACCCGAGTACTGGAGAATGCGCCAGCCGTTGTCCTCCCAGTGGTCCAGCAAGGCGGACCGGACCACCGGTGCGGCGGCCTGCCAGGCAAGGGAGTCCTCCAGGAGTTCGACACTCGCCGCGACCGGCACCTGATTCCCGGCGGCGGTGCCGAGGAGCGGGTGTCCGAAGACACGCAGTCTCGTCCGGCGCAGTGGCAGCAGCCACCACCGGTCGAGGTCGGCCGAGAGGGCGATCAGAACCGCCGCCGCCCCGGCCAGGAAGGCAAGGGAACCGGCCGGCCGCTCGGAGACCGCCGACCACCAGGTGCCCCGTGCCATCGCCACCGTGGCCCCGCCGATGAGTACGACGGCCGCCCGCGCGAACGCCCGCCAGGTGATGGGGGAGTCCTCACGTGCCGAGCAGCCGCAGGAGGACTCCGGTGCCACGGACCGGCCGTAGCCGAGGTAGGCGAGGAAGCCCGCCCCGAGGACCGCCGCGGCGGCTCCCGGCACCGGGTTCGCCGGGACCGCCAGCAGACCTGCGGCGATCAGGAGTTCACCCACTCCGGTCGCGCGCAGCACTGTCGTGGCCCGCCCACTGCTGCGCAGCATGCGGGCCAGCGCCGTCTTCGGCGCCTGCCGCGCGGTGCCCCGGCTGAACGCCTTGACTGCTCCGGTCCACCCGAGCAGGCCCGCGAGGACCAGTGGGGCGAGGCCCGTTGTCAGTGACAGCATCTCTTCCTCTCTCTGTGTCCTCGGTCCCGCATCAGTGCCCGACCGAGATGCGGACGACGTCCACGGAGTTGTCGGACGGCCGCCAGGCACCGAGCACCTGGGCGCTCTGCCCGATACGCAGCCGGGACAGGTCGGACGTCAGTGCGCGGCCCGCGTAGGAGGCGCTGGCGTCCGGGGCGACGTGACCGACCAGTTCGTGCTGCCCGTGGGCGAGGTGCAAACGGTTCTTCGCGATGCCGCGGATCTGCGTGTCCAGGTTCACGATGTTCACCCACACCGCGTCGGCGGCCACGGTGCCGTCGGGCATCGTGACGCCGCGTGCGTAGAGCCCGTCGCCGACCTCGATCACCTCGGCCGTGGTGGCGCGCACCTTCCACACGCTGGTGACGTTGGTCATCTGCACCCGGGAGTGGCCGCCCTGGGAGCCCGCCACCTCCAGGACGCTGCCGGTGATGCCCGTGATGCGGCCCTCCACGAAGGTGGACCTGGCTATCGCGGGGTCGAGCGAGGGCTCCGAGGCGAAGGCGGCCTCGGCGTCGAGGCCGCCGAGCGCGGTGGCGCCGACGATGGTCGCGCCGCCGAGGGCGGCAGTGGTGAGGAAGCGCCGACGGCGCATCCCGTCGGCCCGGTCGTGTCGTACGGTCATGTCCGTCCTCCTCACTCGTAGATGTAGACCGGCAGCTTGCCGGAGCTCAGGTTGCCGATCGCCGAGAAGGCGGCCGGGGTCAGGTCGAGGACCCGGTTGGTGCGACAGGTGCCGTTGCAGCACGTCGCCTCTCCGCACCAGTCCTTGGTGCGTGGGCCGCAGTCGGTGATCGTGATGCACACCGTCGCGCCCGAGCACTGGTGTTTCACGTTCATCACCGCACCGCAGCCGCGTCTGGGAATGTTCTCGCCACAGAGGTCGGGCCGGGTGATGTTCCAGCACGCCTGTGAGGCGTTGGGCCACGCGCCGTGGCGTGCGCTGGACCGGCAGTTGCCGCAGGCGCCGCCCCCGGCGCTGGAGCACGGGCCCCAGGCGTTGCCACAGCAGAACCAGCTGGTTTCACCGGCCCACAGGCTGGTGGATCCGCAAGCCATCGTGTTGCCTCCCCTAGGAGATGACAAGTGCATGACAAGATGCGTGTCGACCGCGCAGGCACATGTGAAGCGGGGATGCCCTCGCCGCGGTCGGGGATGGTTGTGCGAGCGAAGCAACCCAATGATGCGCGTAGACAAGCGGGTTGCATAGATGGCGTCGTTCCACACCGTCGAATGCCTCGCGCAAAGGCTCCCCCGCCCGAGTTCGCGGGTGGACCGCACAAGACCATCAGCCATGCAGGTCCTGGATGGACGGCCGTCTCCCCGGCCGGGGCCGCCTCCTCGTCCACGGTGCGCCGGGTCTGCTCGGAGTGCGGCCGTCGCAGGTCCTCGCGGCTCTCGGCGGAGTGCCGGGGCATCGGCTCCGTTCGCGCGCCGCCGTCCTTCACGCACTGCACCCATCACGGCACGGACCCTCGGGCGTGCGCAGCTGTGCCGGAGCGCGGCGGCGGCCGCGCGGCGCGCCGACGCTCAACCTCCCGGTCCTGCGCGACGACCCAGGTGGCCGGTGAACCACTCTGTGGCCAGGTCCGCCACCTTTGCGAGAGCACCAGGCTCCTCGAACAGGTGAGTTGCGCCGGGGACCACAGCGAGTCGGCTCTCGCAGCGCAGCTGTGCCTGGGCCTGGCGGTTGAGGTCCAGCACCACCTCGTCCTCGCCTCCGACGATGAACAGCGTGGGCGCGGTCACCGCCGGCAGGCGGGGCCCGGCCAGATCGGGCCTGCCGCCGCGGGAGACGACCGCCACGACCGGGGAGCCCGGCTCCGCCGCCGCCCACAACGCGGCGGCCGCGCCGGTGCTGGCGCCGAAATAGCCCACCGCGAGGCCTTGGGCCTCGGGCTGTTCGAGCAGCCAACGGGTGGTGTCGGTCAGGCGGCGGCCCAGCAGGGCGGTGTCGAAGACGTTGGCCCGGTCCAGTTCTTCCTCCGCCGTGAGGAGGTCGAACAACAGCGTGGCCAGGCCGGCCTTGTTCAGCGAGTTCGAGACGGAGCGGTTGCGCGGGCTGTGCCGGCTGCTGCCGCTGCCGTGAGCGAACACCACGAGGCCCGTGGCCCCTTCGGGGACGGCCAACTGCCCGCCGAGCCGGACCGGTCCGGCGTGCACGACGACGTCCGGATCCGCAACGGGCGGAGCGGCGGATCGTGCTGCATCCGGCGCGGCCGAGCCCAGCGGATCGCTCCCTGGCAGCCGGTCTGCCGCCCGCTCGAGGCAGGCGATGACCTCGTTGTCGGTGGTCTGCGCGAAGTCCTCGTAGAACTGCCCGATCCCGAGGAAGCCGACCGGGGTGCTCAGGCACACCAGCTCATCGGCGGCGTCCTGCATCCTGGCGGTCCAGCCTTCCGGTGCCACGGGGACGGCGAGCACCACCCGGGCCGCTCCCTGGCCGCGGGCGATCAGGCAGGCGGCCCGGGCGGTCGACCCGGTGGCGACGCCGTCGTCGACGACGACCGCAGTCCGGCCCCGGACCCCGGTACGCCGCCGGCTGCCCCGGTAGCGCCCGGCACGCCTGTCCAGCTCCGCACGCTCCCGCTCCTCCACAGCGGCCAGTTCCTCCTCGGTCGTTCGCGTCGCACGCATCACCTCCTCGTTGACGACACGCACGCCGTCCTCACCGATGGCTCCCATGCCCAGCTCCGGCTGGAAGGGCACGCCGAGCTTGCGCACCACGATGATGTCCAGCGGTGCTCCGAGGGCCTCGGCGACCTCCGCCGCCACCAGCACGCCACCACGGGGAAGCCCGAGGACGACGACGTCCTCGCCCGCGAGGTGCGTCAGCTGCCCGGCCAGTCGCCGCCCCGCGTCAGGGCGGTCAGCGAAGTGCATGGTTCAGCCTCCTCGATGCGGCAGAACCCGGCCGCGACTCCCCGCGCGGACACCCGCACCCGGGGATTCCAGGGGCGGGAAACGTGCCGCTCACGGTCGCTCCTCGTCGGCGATGCGGCACGCTCACGGCTCCTACGGGCCGTCGGAGTCACGTCGCCGGTGATGGACGCGGCCCGTCCGGGACACGTGCGTCCGTCGAGCCGGTCTCTTCGGTTCGCCACCGACTACGAGCGGTGCGGAAACGCTCTGATGTCAGCCGACCCCATCGACTGCACCGGCAGTGCCGGACGGCCGCCGTCGCTGCTCCGTCCGCAGCTCCCACGCTCGTAGCCGGCAGCCGGACTTCCTGCCGGTCCTGCCTCACGCCCCACGCTACTCGCGTTCCGCAGAGGCGCGAGCGCCGAAGGGCTTCACCGCCGGAGCCCACCGTGACCGCCGCCCCGGCGCGCCAGGGACCCATTCCTCCGCACCCCATGAATTCGGATGAACGGATGATGCGGCCGGTACCTCGGTGGGGTGCCGGCCGTCGGACGGGGCAGGTCGTCGATATCCCGTTCGCGTCGGTCCCGGACCGTCCACGCGTCGAGGGCCTGTGCCGCCCGGCGGGCGGCGTCGTCGCTGTCCGCCCGACCCCTTCACTGCGCCTTCGGACACCCACGTCGACACCGGACCACCGTGGTGCGCGGCATCAACGGCCCGCACACCGCATCCCGCCCCTGACATACGCTGCCCGGTCCCGTTCGTTGAGAGGCGCGGCGGCCACCCCGGAGGTCTACTGGGTCTGAAGGCTGCCGCCGAAACGATGGGACAACCCACCCGTGCAATCCGCCACCGCCACTGCTGCCCGGCCGAAGGAGCTCTTCGACCGTGAGGCCGAATGGGACGCGCTCGTCGCCTTCGCCCGCGATCCCCGGCCCGGGCCCGCGGTCGCCATCGTCACCGGGCCCCGTCGGCAGGGCAAGAGCTTCCTGCTCCAGCAACTGACCTCGGCGACCGGTGGCTTCTACTTCGGAGCCCAGGACGTGGCGGAGGCGGAGTCCCTCCGGCGGCTCGGCGACCAGCTCGCCCGTCACACCGGTGCCACCCGCCCGACCCGCTGGAGCTGCTGGGCGGACGCGCTCGACGCCTTCGCGACTCTCGCGAGCGAACATCCGCTGCCCGTCGTCATCGACGGCTTCCCCGAGCTCGTCCGGCAGAGCCCCGCACTGCCCTCCGCCGTGAGCAGTGTCTGCCGCCGGCTGCGCGAGGCGGGCCGGCCCAACCGGGTCAGGCTGCTGCTGTGCGGCAGCGCCATGCCGATGATGCGCCGACTGCTCGGCACTGCCTCGACCTCGGCAGACCTTCAGCTGAAGTTCCTGCCCCTGGACTTCCGGCAGGGTGCGCGGCTCTGGAGCATCGACGATCCGCGCCTCGCCCTCCAGGTCCACGCCGTCGTCGGCGCAAGCACCGCCTTCCGGTACGACCCGGCCGGCGAGGACATCCCGGCCGGCCCCGACGATTTCGACGCCTGGGTGTGCCGGACCGTCCTCAACCCCCGTCTTCCGCTGTTGTGGAAGGCCGGACACATCATCGAGCAGGAGCCCGACGGCTGGGACCGCGGCCTGTGCCACTCCACCCTGGCCGCCATCGCCGAGGGCTGCTCGACGCCCGGCGCGATTGCCGACTGGCTGGACCGCCCGGCCACCGAGGTGCCCCACATCCTCTCCGTGCTGCGTGACTGCGGCCTCGTCGAGGGCGCGTCCGATGCCTTCCGGCCGGGCGTGACCCGCTACCGCATCACCGAGCCACTGCTCGCCTTCGACCACGCCGTCATACGCCCCAACCGCATCGCGCTGGGGCAGCAGGGCCCCGCAGAGGTCTGGAAGTCGGCGCGGTCCGTCTTCGAATCCGCGGTGGTCCGGCCGCATTTCGCCCAGGTGTGCCGGGACTGGGTGACCGGGTTCGCGTCCCGGGAAACCTTCGGCCCCCGACCCGTCACCGCCTCCGCCGGGTCGCTTCCAGGGGCCAAGGGGCACCGGCCGGTCGACGTCGATGTGGTGGTCCGCGGCGAGGTCCACGGCCGTGCCGGGGTCCTGCTCTCGGTCGGCAGGGCGTGCTGGGACGAGGCAATGGACATGCACCACCTGCACGAGCAGCTCCAGATCCTGGCCGAACTCGCCGACCGCGGCGAGGACGTGAGCCGGGCTCGGCCGGCCTGCTACAGCGCGGCCGGGTTCAGCCCGCACCTGCGCGAGGCCGAGGCGCGCGGCGAGGTGGTCCTGGTGGATCCCGACCGGCTCTACCACGGAGAGTGAGAGGCAGCGTCCAGCTTTCCGCCGTGCTCTGACGGGATGTCGCCACCGGCGGCGGTCGGTCGGCACGAGCGAAGGCGCCGTTCACGGGCTCGCCGCCCCGCAGCAGTCGATGACTGTCCCTCTTCCGCGGGCGGAGCAGACGGCGGTCTGCTGCATGGCGACGTTGCCCTGGCGCGCCCGCGGTGGCCGGCCGGACCCCGCGGCACTGCTCGCAGTCGTGCGGCTGGGTTCCCGGTGCGGCGACGAACCAGGCGTGCGGGATCGCGCGGTCCACGCCGAGCCGCCGCTTGTCGCGGACCCCCACGGACCAGGGCCTCCGGGGAAGCCGCGCCCATCCCTCCCGCTCCGTGCCGGCTCATCCCTTGACGACGCCCAGCGGCACCAGGCGGGCGATCAGCCGGGCGAGTCCCGCGCCCTCGGTGACGGCGGCGACCGCGTCGACGTCCTTGTACGCCTCCGGCGCCTCCTCGGCGAGACCACGCCACGAGGAGGGGCGCACGGCGATGCCCCGGGCCTGCAGCTCGCCGCGAAGCTGCTCCCCGCGGACCATGCGCAGCGCGTGGTGGCGGCTCCAGACCCGGCCGGCGCCGTGGCAGGCGGAATGGAAGGCGTCGTTGCCGGGCAGGCCGACCATCACGTACGAGGCGGTGCCCATCGTCCCGGGGACCAGTGCCGGCTGGCCCGCCCGGACGAGGTCCTCGGGCAGGCTCGGGTCGCCGGGCGGCAGCGCCCGCGTGGCGCCCTTGCGGTGGACGCACAGTGGACGTGCCACACCGTCCACTTCGTGGGTTTCGAGCTTGGCGGTGTTGTGCGAGATGTCGTAGACCAGCTCCAGACCGACGTCCGCAGCCGTCGCGAAGGCATGGCGGGTGGCTTCGGACAGCAGCTGGCGGTTGGCCCGGCCGTAGTTGGCGGCCGCCGCCATCGCCCCCAGGTAGGCGCGGCCCCGCGGCGAGTCGACCGGCGTGCAGGCCAGCTGCCGATCCGGGACCTGGATGCGGTACCGGTGCAGTTCCTGGTCCATCACGCGAACGTGGTCGGTGCACACCTGGTGTCCCAGGCCGCGCGAGCCGCAGTGGATCATGACGCACACCTGGCCCACCCGCAGCCCGAAGGCCGCTGCGGTGGCCCGGTCGTAGACCTGGTCGACCGCTTGGACCTCCAGGAAGTGGTTGCCCGAGCCGAGGCTTCCCACCTGGTGCAGGCCGCGCTCGACGGCGCGCTTGCTCACCTGCCCCGGGGCCGCGCCGTCCAGGACGCCGTAGTCCTCGCAGCGCGCGAGGTCGCGTGGCACACCGTGGCCGCGCTCGACCGCGTAGCGAGCGCCGCCGACCAGCAGCTCGTCCATCTCCCCGGCTCCCGACAGTTTCCACAGGCCGCCGCGCCCCATGCCGCGGGGGATGGTGCTGTCGAGGATGTCCATCAGCCGCCGCATCCGGTCGTGGCCGAGCGCCTCGCGGTCGATGCCGGCGGCCAGCAGCCGTACGCCGCAGGAGATGTCGAACCCGACGCCGCCGGGCGAGATGACCCCGCCGTGGGAGATGTCGGTGGCGGCAACCCCGCCGATCGGGAAGCCGTAGCCCCAGTGGATGTCGGGCATGGCGAAGGAGGCGCGGACGATGCCGGGCAGCGTCGCCACGTTCGCCACCTGCTCCAGCGCCTTGTCCCCCGCCGCCTGCGGCAGCAGCGCCCGCGAGGCGAACACCACCCCGGGTACGCGCATCGGCTCGCGCTGTTCGATCCGGAAGCGGTACTGGTTCTTCTCCACCAGTGTGATCTCCACGTCCCTCACCTCCAGTCGACCGTCAGCCGGCCGGTCCGATCGGCGACGGTGGTGCCGAACTCGGCGCAGGCGGTGGTGAACCGCTCGCGGATCCACTCCCGGTCCTCGCCGAGCGCCAAGCGGGTGTGGCAGTAGTCCAGGGCCAGCGGCACCGCCTCCACCTGCGCGGGAACCAGGTGTGCGGCATCCGGGCCGTCCAGGGTCACCAGGAAGAGGAGCCCGAGGTCGTTGCGCAGGACCGGGTCGACGGCGTAGTCGTCGACGAAGTCACCCAGGTCGTAGAGGATCCGGTCGGCGATCCCGTGGAAGACATGGGCGGAGTGCCCGGCGACCAGCGTCGCTCCCGCCGCCAGCAGCTCCGGGGCCGCGGCCGACACGCGGCGCGGCGGCCGGGAGGTCATGTTGGGACCCCAGTGCGGAGTCACCAGCACGACATCCGCCGCCGCAGCGGCCCGGGCCACCGACTCCGTCAGCCAGCCGGGCACGCCCGCATGGAGATCGGCCCAGGCGACACCGGGACTGTCCTCCCCGGCCGCGTACTCCTCCGGGTGGTCCGTGACGCCCACCACCGCCAGCCGCACTCCGCCCGCCTCCAGCACCGCGAACTCCCGGGCCGCGCCTGCGTTCGCCCCGGCACCGACCGCGTGGACGCCCGCCCCGGCCAGCAGGGTGCGGGTGTCGGCCATGGCGTCGAACCCGTAGTCCAGAGCATGGTTGTTGGCGAGCGTCACACAGTTCACCCCCAGTTCGGCCAGCACCTTCGCGGCGGCGGAGGGAGCGCGGAAGAAGAAGGCCTTTCGCGGGTCGGGCCAGCGGTGCCCGCGGTCGGAGACACAGCACTCCAGGTTGAGCACGAACAGGTCCGCTTCCGCGATCGCCTCCCTGACCCCTGCGGAGACCAGCGTCTGCGGCACCGGCGAGCGGCGCAGCCCCTCGGCGACGCCGCGCCCGAGCATGGTGTCGCCGGCCAGTGCCATCGTGAGCGCCATGATTCCGTCCCTTTCCCGCCCCGTCCTCAGACGTCGAGGGTCACCCGGCAGGTCCAGCCGCCGGGGCCGCCGCGCAGCTGCAGGTCGTGCAGCGAAACGGCCTTGGGTACCGCACCGACCGGTACGGCGGTGCCGACGTCTGCCATCCGGAAGCGGACCGACAGCTCCCGGCTGCCCCCCGCCGACCGGATCGGCCCCACCTCCACATCGAGCGGGATCTCACCGTCGGTATCCATCCGGTAGACGACCTCCTCCAGGACGGACACCAGCAGATCCTCGTCGGACTCCGCCGTGACCACGCATTCGCGTTCCCCGGCGACTGCGGCCCCCGACGTGTCGGCGAAGCCCTCCACCACCGCGCGCACCGCCTCGCCGATGCAGTCCTCGGCCGTCGGCGACCACGCCTCCACCCGCATGTCCGCGGTGTGTGGCACAGCCCGGTGGCCACGCGCGCCGGGCTGCTTTCCCACAGGTTCCCGACCGTCCACGGCCGGCACCTCTCCGTCGTCTCCGGATGCACAGCCTGATGCCGAGTTCTCCGAGCCGCAGGCGATGCCTCCTCCAGAGTCGTCCCGTACACCGCGTCGGGGCAACCTGCACGAGGCGACGCACGCGGTCACCGGCCACGGGGCAGCCGGCAAGGGTGTCCCGGGTCTCGGCCATCACGCCCTGGAAGCCACCCGTCGACCACCCGTCGGCGCGCACATTCACCCGCCCTTACCCACCTCGTTGACCGCAGGCAATCGACAGATGACATACGGTAGTTGTCTCGCCGTCCTCGTGAAGGAGTGCACGCATGCCGGTCTCGCTCGGTCTCGGTCTTCCGCAGATGAAGCAGTACGACATCGGTCGCGACGTGGCCACGGTGGCACGCGCGGCGGAGGACGCCGGGTACGAGAGCCTGTGGGTCTTCGAGCGCGTGCTCTTTCCGGAGCCGGCCACCCAGGGGCTGTACGGCGTACCGGGGCTGCCGTGGCCCGACCAGTACCGCAGCGTCGCCGACCCGCTGGTCACCCTCACACTTGCCGCCGCGGCCACCGACCGGGCCCGGCTCGGCACCAGCATCCTGGTCGCCCCGCTCCACGTACCGTTCCAGCTGGCCCGATCGCTCGCCTCGCTCGACGTCGCGAGCGGCGGCCGGGTGATCGCGGGCCTCGGAACCGGCTGGTCACTCGACGAGTACGCGGCCGCCTCGGTCGCCCCCTTCGAGAAGCGCGGCGCGGTCCTGGACGAACTGCTGGACGTCTGCGCGGCCGTCTGGGGCCCGGACCCGGTCTCGTACCGGGGCGAGCTGACCACCATCGCACCGGCCGAGGTCGGCCCCAAGCCCGTTCGCCCCATCCCGGTCTATCTGCCGGCCAACAGCCCACGCGCCACCCGCCGGCTGGTGGACCGGGCGGACGGCTGGATGCCTGTGGCCATGGGTGCCACGGAACTGGCCGAACAGTGGCGGCGGGTACAGGACCTGGCGGCCGAGCGTGGCAGGCAGAGGCCGATCGAGGTGTGTGCCCGTGCCAATGCGAAATACAGCGCCAAGCCGTTCGAGGGCGCGGACCGGCAGCCCTTCCACGGCAGCGTGGCCCAGATCGTGGAGGACCTGGTGGCCCATGCGGCAGTGGGCGTGACGGAGATCCTGCTGGACCTCCAGGGAACGACGCGAGACGCCGCCGAACTGGCCGACGTGGCAGCCGAGGTGTATCGGGCGGCCCGAGCGGCGGGCGTCTGACGGTCGCACCGAGGAGCACCGGTCCGCCGTCCGGCGGGACGGATCGCGGCGGCCGACAGCACACCACCGCATCCGCCCCTCGGATTGCGACGGTGCCTGACCGAACCATGAGCCGGTGTTCACGATCGGGTGCTGGTCACCTACGCCCTGTCGGCCGCGGACCATGGGGGCACTGGCGGACCGATGATCCCGATGTTGTCGCTGCCGCGGACTGCTCCATCGGCTCACTCATGCACACTGGTGAGGAACGGTCTCGGCCTGGCTCGACAAGCCGAGTTCAGGCGGACTCCTCGATCAGAGGTCACCCGACAGGATCTGAGCCGCTCGCTGGCGTGGCTGCCCTGACGGACCGGCCGGTGCCGACCTCGGCTCGGCCGCCGGCGGGTGCAGCGGCAGCGCCATCCGGAGCAACGAGCCGCTCGGCGGCTCGGACACCACAGTGAGGCCACCGCCATGGCCCTCGACGATGGCGCGCGCGATCGCCAGGCCGAGCCCGGTGCCGGGGCGACCCGACGACCGAGATTGGCCGCTCCCGTCGTCGGCTTGCGACCGGGCGAAGCCGATGCCCGTGTCCTCCACGTCGACCACGGCACCGTTGCGGGTCGCGCGACAGCGCAGCGCGATGGTGTCCCCGTCCACGGTGAACTTCACGGCGTTCTCCACCAGGGCGTCGAGGGCAGCCTCGAGCCGGGACTCGTCACCCTCGACCAGGACGGAGGGCGCGTCCAGGAGCCAGTCACGGTCCGAGGCCGGCCGCCACCGCTGGACCGTCCGCTGCAGGAGAGAGCCGAGGTCGACGGGGCCCCACTCGAACGTGGTGGACTCGTAGGCGTCGGCCAGGACGAGGAGACGCCCGGCGAGGCCGCCGAGCTTGTCCAGCTCGTCCACCACGACGTCGAGGTCGTCCTTGCTCTCCGGGGTCGGCAGCTCGTTCCGGACCATCTCCGCGTAGCAGCGGGCCACCGTGATCGGCGTACGCATCTCGTGCGAGCAGTTGCGGACGAACAACTCCTTGACCTCCTGCGCGCGACGCTCGCGCTCGACAAGGCTCTGAGTCTCCGCGAGGGCAGCGGCCCGCCGGTGTACGTGCCAGACCATGGCGAGGAACACCAGCGCCATCAGCGGGACCTCGGCGAGTTCGTCCCACTCGGCGTAGCCCTTCGCTATGAACCGGCTCAGCGCCGTCCCCGTGACCAGGGTGACCACGGTCAGCACGACGAACGTGCGACGGGCAGACCAGCTCTGGAAGCCGTAGACGATGGACATGCTGATCCACACCAGGTGGAACACCACGGTCTCGAGGGCGGGTGCGATGAGCAGCAGCAGCTGGCTGCACGCGGCGAACAGCACCCAGCCGACGAAGACGAGACGTCGGCGCTCAGCCGGCACTGAACGCGTACCCGACATTGCGCACCGTCTCGATGACCGGCCGGGGCACCTTGCTTCGGATCCGGCGGACCGTCGCGTCGACCACGTTGCTCCCAAGGTCGTCGGCGTAGCCCCAGACGCTCGCGAGGAGCTCACGCCGGCTGCACACCTCCCCCGCTCGCCGCATGAGGTGGCCGAGCAGCATGAACTCACGGTGCGACAGGGGCACCTCTCTCCCGTCGAGGCTGAGCGCCTGCCGCTCGAGATCGAGGGTGACCTCCCCGACGTGAAGCCACCGCTGGGAAACGCTGGTGGAGGACGCACGGAGCCTGGTGCGGATACGCTCCACGAGCTCCGCGGTCGCGAAGGGCTTGCCGAGGAAGTCGACGGCCCCGATCTGCAGGCAACGGACCCGGGTGGCGATGTCCATCACGGCGGACAGGACGAGAACCCGCTGGTCGGGTCGTCGTTCGAAGGCGCGCTGCATCACCTCGAAACCGTCGAACCCCGGCAGCATGAGATCGAGCACGACCAGGTCGAACTCGCCCTCTCGCAGGCGGCGTACGGCGTCCGGACCGGACCCCGCGCTGTCGACGACGTGACCCTCCGCTTCCAGCGTGCGCTTGAGGTAGGCACGTAGCCGCGCCTCGTCCTCGACGACCAACAGCCGAGCCATGGTGGCTACCGCCTCCTCCCCCGCCGCGCAATCGACAGCGCCCCCTGGGCTGTCATCTGCGGCTGTCCTCGGATCTTATAAGGGCCGCACCCGGCGTTCCACAGGCGTTCTTGGAAAGATGTCGGGATCACCCCGGTTCGGCGCCCGCTGAAGGCGACCACGATGACGTTGCACGAGTGGTCCTGTACGCCGGGCAACGACGCGTCCGGCGCGCCGGCGTCCCGCGCGGTCCGGCCTCGCGACGCCCCGTCATGACATCTGGATGAGAGGCGCGTCATCTTTGGCCCTTCGCTCGGCGGTCGGCCGCAGACTTGCGGCGCGCGCCACCGGCTGGTGGCAAGGGCTCGTGCCCTCGTTCTCGCCGCCTCCCGGGGGCCAGGGGGCCGGACCCGAGCGCTCAAGTGGCGGCGGGTCGCCAAGTGGCGGCGGGTCGCCAAGGGGAGAGGGAAGGCGTGTTCAGCAAACAGGCAACGAGACCGCTGGGGAAGCGGAGACGACGCACCGTCGCGCTGATCGGCGCCGGGGCGATGGTGACGATCTTGATGGGTCTGCCGCCGTCGCCGGTCGAGCAGGCGCAGGCGGCTGCCACCAGCGGGCCGAGCAGCCCGACGGACGAGACGAAGGTCCCGCACTACTTCGGCCCGTGGGCGAACTGGGCCAACAGTCCGCTGACCCTGTCGAAGGCCAGGGTGACCATAAAGTCCACCGCGATGTCGGTGGGAAACCCGTTGGTCGAGAGGGCATACGCGACCGACTACGCGACACCGCAAGGCAAGCTCGGGCCGGTGCTCGTCGTCCTGGGCGGCGCTCCACTGCCCGACGGCACCCTCAAGAGCTTCCAGACCTGGAACCAGGTCAAGCCAGGGGGGAGCCCCTCGGCATCCGAGGGTGGCCTCTTCCACGCCTACGTCCTGCGGCCGACGGACGCACCGGACAAGTACACCGTCGTGGCCGACAGCGGGCTGAAGACGGTGCCCAAGCCGACCGCGGCAGCCGGAGAGGTCACGACGTACGACGTCCCCGACGTCGTCGTGCAGGCCGGCGACGTCATCGGTTTCTACGGTGAGGGCATCCCGGTCGACACCGGTCTCGGCTCCCACACCGACACCTTCATGTACCCGGCCGGCGTCGACAGCACCACATCTCCGCCGACCAACGTGCCTCCGACCGAGGGTGGCACGGTGACGGTGGGTTCGGCCGACTACCCGCTCCACCCGACCCAGGACCGGCAGTACTCCTTCGGGGCGCAGGTGGCCCCGGCGAGCACCGGGACCGGCGCCAAGGCAACGGCCACGGTGGACCCGCAGACCGGCGGCATCGCCGGCATCGACGTGACCGCCCCAGGGCACGACTACGTCGCCGGCGCGACGTCGGTCACCATCGACGGTGGCACCACGGCAGCGACCGCGAAGGCCACCGTCAAGTCGACCGGTGCCGTGGTCGGCCTCACGGTCGGCGCGGGCGGCGGCGGCTACGGCGGCTTCACGGTCGGCATCACCGGCGGCGGCGGCAGCGGTGCTGCCGCAACGGCCTTCGGCGGGGTGGACGCCGTGGCGATCACAGACGGCGGGTCGGGCTACACCATGCCGACGGTGGACTTCGACCTTCCCGACGACCCGAACGGCACAGCGGCCAAGGGGCACGTCGACCCGGGCGATCTCGCTGCCGACGGCAGCGTCACGAAGGTGACCGTCGACGACCCCGGCAGCGGCTACAGCAGCGCACCCGGCGTCGTGATCCGCAACGGGACGTTGGCCGACCCGATCGGCGGCGCGACGCCGGCGAAGGTTTCCAGCAGCCTGAAACTGGTGGCGCTCACGGTGGACGTGATCGGCTCCGGCTACACCGGAACGCCCGATGTCACCATCACCGACCCGACGGGCAAGGGAGGCACCGGGGCAGCGGCAAAGGCCGTAACGGACACCGGCGCGATCAGTGGAATCAAGGTCACCGACCCGGGGGCCGGCTACCTCTCGCTCGGGATGAAGAAGTTCCAGGACAAGCTGCCGATCACCTGCGACCCCGGGGCGGACGGCACGGGTTGTCCTGACGTCGCACAGTTGCATGAACCGTCGACGAAGCCGTCGGAGAAGTTCATCCCCGTGGGTGTGCCGGAGCCTGTCACCACCAACGGCAAGCCGGCCGACGAGTACGTCATCGGTCTTGTGCAGTACCTCACCCGGTTCTCCTCGGACCTGCCGCCGACCCTGGTGCGGGGCTACGTCCAGCTGTCGACGGACGCGGTGCCCGGGCGGAAGGTCCCGCTCTACAACGAACTGATGGACGGCACCAGGCAACCGCTGCCGTACACGGGTGTGACGTCACCGCAGTGGATGGGCCCCCTCATCGCCGCGACCAAGGACCGGCCGGTGCGGATCGTGTTCCGGAACCTGCTCCCGAAGGGCGCCGACGGTGACCTGTTCCTGCCGGTCGACAGCACCGGCATGGGCGCCGGCATGGGCCCGATGGCGATGCCCGCACCGAAGAACGACGGCACCGTCACGGACGAGGTGCGCAATCCCATGTGCACGAACGACAAGGCCGACTGCTTCACGGACAACCGGGCCACGTTGCACCTGCACGGCGGCATCACGCCGTGGATCAGCGACGGCACCCCGCACCAGTGGATCACCCCGGCCGGCGAGACCACGGACTGGCCGCAGGGTGTCAGCGTGCAGAACGTGCCGGACATGGTGGATGACACCGGGGCAACGCTCTGTGCCGCGAAGGACGACGGCTGCTCGACGTTCTACTACACCAACCAGCAGAGCGCCCGGCTGATGTTCTACCACGACCATTCCTACGGCATCACCCGGCTGAACGTGTACGCCGGCGAGGCTGCGGGCTACACCATCACCGACGACACGGAGAAGGCGCTGGTCAACAGCGGCACGATCCCCGACGCGGGTGACACCATCCCGCTGCTCGTCCAGGACCGCACGTTCGTGCCGGACGACTCGCAGCTCAAGGACCAGAAGGACGCCAACGGCAAAATCGTCTCCTACGGTCAGGACCCCACCTGGAACACGAAGCGCTGGGGCACCAAGGGCAGCTTCTGGTACCACCACGTCTACATGCCTGCGCAGAACCCGGGCGACCCGTCGGGCATGAGCGCGTACGGGCGCTGGATGTACGGGCCGTGGTTCTGGCCGCCGGCCCACGACACCAAGTACGGGCCGATCGCCAACCCGTACTACGACCCGAAGTGCAAGCTGGACGACGAGTCGACCTGGCAGTACCAGACCGCCCCGTTCTGCGAGCCGGAGCAGATCCCCGGCACGCCGAACATCTCGATGGGCATGGAACAGTTCAACGACACACCCATCGTCAACGGGGTCGCCTACCCGAAGGTGACGCTTCAGCCGAAGACCTACCGCATGCGGCTGGTCAACGCCGCGAACGACCGGTTCTTCAATTTCCAGTGGTACAAGGCCGACCCGACGCAGGGCGACGGCACGACCGAGGTGGCGCTGAACCAGAACGAGCTGGCGGCCGCGCAGACCGACCCGAACGTGTCGCCCACCCCGGCGGACGCGAACAACGACGCCGCCGGGCCGGACTGGATCCAGATCGCCAACGAGGGTGGTTTCCTGCCGACGCCGGCTGTCATCGACGGTCAGCAGCCGACGACCTGGATCACCGACCCGACGCGCTTCGACGTCGGCAACGTGGACAAGCACTCGTTGACCGTCGCGCCGGCCGAGCGGGCCGACGTGCTGGTGGACTTCTCGAAGTTCGCCGGCAAGACGCTCATCCTGTACAACGACGCACCCGCGGCCTACCCGGCACGTGTCTCGTCGTACGACTACTACACGGATGCACCCGACCTCAGCTCGGCCGGCGGCGCACCGAAGATCCTGCCGGGGTACGGGCCCAACACCCGCACCGTGATGCAGGTGACCATCGCGGACACGACGCCGGCTCCGGCGTTCAACCTGGCAAAGCTGCAGGCCGCCTTCAAGCACCATGCAGACGGCTCGGGCGTCTTCGAGTCCGGGCAGAACCCGGTGATCGTCGGGCAGGCGGCCTACAACTCGGCGTACGGCACGAGCTTTGCCGCCAGCAGCAACTGCAACGTCAAGAACACGTCCGTCAAGACCTGTGACGGCTTGGTCCGCGTGAACGACACGTCGGCGTTCGGCTTCAACACGCTCAAGGCACCGAACACCAAGATGACGATGCCGCTGCAGCCGAAGGCCATCCACGACGAGATGAACGCGACGACGTTCGACGACTTCGGTCGGATGCAAACCAACCTCGGCGTCGAGGCGCAGCCACCGACGCCGGGGGCGCAGAACGTGACTTTGTACCCGTACATCAACCCGCAGACCGAGCTGATCGACGGCACCGACCTGCCCAGGGCAGACATGAAGATGACGCCTATCAGTACCAACAAGGACGGGACGCAGATCTGGCGGTTCACCCACAACGGGGTGGACACGCACCCGATGCACTTCCACCTGTACGACGTCCAGGTCCTCAACCGGGTGACCTGGGACAACATCATCATCCGGCCGGACGCCAACGAGCTGGGGTGGAAGGACACGGTGCGGATGAGCCCGCTGGAGGACACGATCGTCGCGCTGCGGCCGGTCGTGCCGACGGTGCCGTTCGAGGTGCCGAACTCCGTCCGGCTGCTGGACCCGACGATGCCACTCGGTGACACGTCGATGTTCAACAACATCGATCCGCAGGGCAATCCGACGGCAGCCATCACCAACAAGCTGGTGAACTTCGGCTGGGAGTACGTCATCCACTGTCACATCCTCAGCCACGAGGAGATGGACATGATGCGTCCCGAGTCGCTGGCGCTGCCGCCGTTGAAGGCGAGCGGGCTCTCGTCAACCGTCGTGGGCACGGGCGAGAGCGCCCGGATCCGGCTGGAGTGGCAGGACAACGCGATCAACGAGACCTCCTTCGTCGTCCAGCGGACGAGTGACGGCGGCACCACGTGGGTCGACGTCGGCACAGTCGACTCGCCGCTGGACCAGCCGAACACCCACGGGACCCGCGCCTTCGTCGACCCGACGGCATCGGTGACCACGCCGTACCTCTACCGGGTCGTCGCACTCAACACGGTCGGATACGGCGGCGAGTTCCCGAGCATGACGGTGAAGTCGGTGTCGGACCCGCTCCAGGTGACCCCAGCACCGTGATGTCGGGAAGGCGGGGCCCCGATCGCGGCTGAGTGACCACGTACGGCAGGAGGGCGGGCCCCGGCCCACCCTCCTGTCTCTCCGCGGGGACCGGAGCCGGGCCGCTCCGTCCGGCCCCCCGAGCCACACCACCGGCGCCACCCACCCCCCATCCGGCGCCGGTGGTGTGCTCCCCTCCGGACTGGGCTCCACCCTCGCCTGGGGCACCGCTCCCTGACCTGTCCGTCATCCTTACCCACCGATTCCACCGCTCCCGTTGCCGACCCTGTGCCGCGGCGACGGGAGCGGCTGCGCAATGCGCGCCGGACAGCCTTCAGTTCGTATGCGGGCGACCGTCGGCGACGTCATGGGTCTGCTTCAGGGCCATGGGGTAGGCCGATGGACCGGCAGGGCTGCACAGCGTGTCGGGGGCGCGGTGGGGGCGGAGGTCTCTGAGGACCGACTCGACTTCACAGAGGAAGGATTGATAGGAGGTCAGGCGCTGCCATTCGGAGTCGGGGATGCCGGGTACCGTGGCGGCGCATGCTGACCAACTTGCCACCAGTTCGGCGTACAGCGGTGTGTCACTTGCCGTGTCTGCATAAGACTGGCCCGGCATGAACGCGCCGGAAAGCTGCTCGCGCGATGCGCGCGCTCCGTGAGCCACATCCAGCTGGGGCCTCGGACGCGGCCGGGCATGAGAGGGGCGTGGGGCCTGCGAGGGGTACGGAATGGCTGCCGCCGAGCCTCTGCCGATGGCGGTAGCGGATGTGGGTGCGTTCATGACGGTGGTAACGATCAGCCGCCATTTGGGTAACTACCGTCCGACACGGCAAGATTAGATGGAGTTTCACCTTTCTTGGTGCCTTTCGGTCGAAAATCGCTTCAAATCCTGTGGCGGGACGTTGGTCCCGACATGGAACCGAGGGAGCTGTGGGAGCGTCATGCCGTACTGGCGCGTGCGTATTTCAGGAATGACGAGGACGTGCGCGATGCGCAGAGCACCCTCGACGAGCAACAGGCGAACCGAATGCGGACGCTGGCTGCGTTCGCGGTGACGCTGGGGAGCGACGGGTCCGTCGCGGATCTCCTTGGGCTCCATGAACGCGAAGTGCGCATGGCTCGCCGCACCGTGGGAAAGGACGATGCCCGGGCCATCGCCAAGGCGCTCCTGGACCACCACGCCGCCGATGCGCACGAGCTGCCTCCCGAGGACGCGGACAGGTGCCCGCCGTACCCGGAATCGGAGGAAAGGCCGGTGTCCCATGAGGCTCCGGCCCCACCTCCATGCCCCCCTCAGGCCGCGGGCACCCCGGACGCTGCCGACGAGGCGGTTCAGGGAACGGTGTCGTCGTCGGCCGTGGACGCGGTTCTGGTCGGTGCGTGGAGCACCGGGGCCGACCTCTCCGTACTGGCAGGCGAGCTCGGTCTCGATCTCCCCCGCCTCGTCGCCCGCACCCGGTACCTGGAGGCGCAGGGCCGCCTCACCCATGCCCCGCAGACTCTGGACCGTTCCGGCCGTCACCGCCGCGTCGACGGCGCCGAGGCACCCATCGTGACCCAGCCCCGGCAGTGGTACTACCCCACCCAGCATCGCCCGTCGCACCAGGAGGCGACGTGGGACCAGCAGGCGACGTGGAGCCAGCAGGCTTCTCACACCACCATGAACTCCGCACCGATGCATGACTGGGACGGCATCCTCGATCAATGGCAGGTCACCACCAGCCCCACGCCCTCCTGGTAGGGAACCGCAACAGAGCTCCCGGCGGTCGCGAGTCCGATACCGGCGTGGCGGGCGCCGAGGACGGGGCGCCCGCCGGTACATCCAGGTCAGATGACCGGTGGCCGCCCCAGCATCGTCATCCGCCACACCGTGCGCCACCGCATCGGCTGCCGATGCCCGCACGGGGTGCGGACCCCCTCGGCGAAGCCACCGGCCCAGGCGCGCAGTCCCGTGGCCGAGCGGGTGCGGGCCACGGTGAGGAGGGTCCAGGTGCCCAGATAGGCGGGGACCAGAGGGAGCGGAAGATTGCGGCGGGCCAGCCAGACGCGGTTGCGGGCGGTCATCCGGTAGTAGACCGAGTGCCGGGCCGGGGACGTCTTGGGGTGCTGGAGCAGCAGATCGGGCTCGTACAGGATCTTCCAGCCTGCGTCGAGCGCCCGCCAGGAGAGGTCCGTCTCCTCGTGCGTGAAGAAGAACTCCGCCGGCCAGGGGCCCGTTTCCGCGAGCATCTTCATGGAGAGGGCGTGGCCACCGCCGAGGAACGCCGTGACGGGGCCGCGCCGCATCGGGTCGGTGGCGCGCAGGCGGGGGACGTGGCGGCGCTGCGTATCGCCGAGTTCGTCGGCGATACGGAACCCGACGATGCCGAGCTGCGGGTCGGCGGCGTACAGCTCCTGGACCTTGCGCAGCACACCGGTGTCGACGAGCAGACCGTCGTCGTCCAGCTCGACGACGACATCCACGTCCCCGAGTTCCGCCAGTGCCGCGATGGCGACGTTACGGCCGCCGGGGCAGCCGAGGTTCTCGTCCAGCTCGATCGTGGTCACGCCGCCGGCGAGGCCCGACAGACCGGGGAAGCCGGTGAAGTCCGGGAGCGGCGAGCCGTTGCCCACGACGACGAGACGGGCCGGCAGCACGTCCTGCATGGCCACCGAGGCCAACAGCGCCTCGACCTGCTGCGGGCGGTCGCCCATGGTCACGATGGATACGCCGATGCGCGGTTCGGACAAGGTCAGCACTCCTGAGCTCGCTGCGGTGCCCGCGATCGTAGTCGCTCGATGTTCAGCTGTCGGTCACTGCCCCGCCACGGGGCGGATGCTGCCGCCCGGTAGGGGAGCGGCCGTCAGGAACCCGGGGCGCCGTCCGCCTCACCGGTCCCCTCCGGCGAGGGCACCCGTGCCGCGATCCGGCGCAGATGCCCCGCGAAGACCTGGGGCGCCTCGGGGGTGAGGGTGCGGAGGGCGACCATCGCCGTCACGATGACGTCGCAGAGTTCCGCCTCCACGTCCTGCCAGGAATGGGAGACGCCCTTGCGCGGGTTGTGACCGATGGTCCCGATGACGGCCTGGGCGACCTCGCCGACCTCCTCCGAGAGTTTCAGCATCCGCAGCAGGAGATCCTGCTCGGGGCTGATGCCGGTTTGCGCGTCGAGCCAGCTGCGGAGGTGGTCGATGGTGTCCCAGGGGGACCGGTCCGTATCGTCGGTGTCCGTACCGTCCGGGCGGCCGGTCGTGTCGGCGTTCAAGCGCCGGCCTGGCTCGGCACGGATTCCAGCCGCGAGAGCAGCCGCCCGCCGCGATCCTCGGACATGTCGAGCGTGGCCAGCACGGCGGGCGTCGAGATACTCGGCAGGACGTAATGCAGCAGTACGGAGATCCTGCGCCCCAAGTCCTCACGCCGGCACAGGACCTGGGACATCACCTGGATTCCGGAGAAGGCGCCCGCCAGCAGCTCGGCGGTCTCACGCGGATGCACGTGCGGCAGCAGCTCGCCCTGGCTCCTGGCAGCGCTCAACAGATGTTCGAGCCGGTCGATCCAGGCCCGGAACGGTGTGCCCCGGTCGAGACCCTCGACCGCCTGGTCCATCGCCAGCCCGACACTTGCCCTCACCAGGGGTTCGTGGCGGAGCCGGTGGGCGAGAATCATCCCCTGGTCCACCAGCTCCTGAAGCTTCGTCGGCTGCGGCGGCAGCGGGAAAATGTCCAGCTGGACGTCCATCACGCCGAGCGCCAGCTCTTCCTTCGAGTTGAAGTGGAAGTACAGCGCGCCCTTGGTCACCCCCGCCCGGGCGAGGATCTCGCTGATGGTGGCGCTGCTGTAGCCACGCTCGTCGAACACGGCGGCGGCCGCCACCAGGATCGACCGTCGAGTCTGGATCGCGCGCGCCTGCTGGGCCATCAGCTACGAGTCTCTCTAGTCATGGCGTGGTCGGCGCCACAGGGGTCTGACTGAAAGGGGAAACCGGACTGCCAGTATCTTACGGCCTGACCCGCGACAGGGAGTGGGCTCCCGGTGTCCTGAGGGCTGTCCCGTAATTTCTGACGGGCGCACGACGACAGCTACGGCACCTCGCCGCGTTGTCGAGACGTCGACCGCGAGCCGGGCACGGGCTTCGGCGCCGCCCACGCCCGGCAGACCCCTCGGTGACGTCAGCAGTCCGGCCTCGGCCGGCTGCTCACTCCGCCGCGGGGATACGCGTTCCCGTGCCGCTCACCCGCACCCGCGCGTCGCCCGCGCGCAGTTCGACCGCGAGCGTGCCGGGGCGGCCCATGTCCTGGCCCTGGTGAAGGGTGAGGACCGCGGCGTCCGGAACGAGCGCCAGCTCGCGCAGGTACGCGCCGAAGGCGGCCGCCGCCGCACCCGTCGCCGGGTCCTCGACCACGCCGCCGACCGGGAACGGGTCGCGGACGTGGAAGACGGTCGCCGACTCGCGCCACACCAGCTGGACCGTGGTCAGGTCGAGCCGGTGCATCAGCGCTTCGAGGCGGGCGAAGTCGTAGTCGAGGTCGGCGAGGCGCTCCCGGCTTCCGGCGGCCAGCACCAGATGACGGGCGCCCGCATAGGCGATCCGTGGTGGCAGAGCCGGGTCCAGGTCGCCGGCCGGCCAGTCCAGGGCGGCCAGCGCCTCGGCCAGGTCCTCCAGGGCGACATCAGTGACGTGCGGTTCGACGCTCGTGAGGGTGGCGCGGAGTTCGGTGCCGTCCTGGGCGACGGTGACCGGGACCGTACCCACCTGAGTGGTGAACACCAGGTCGCCGGGGCCGTTGCGTTCGGCGAGGGCGATGGCTGTCGCGACGGTGGCATGGCCGCAGAACGGGACTTCGGCCTTCGGGCTGAAGTAGCGGATCGTGTAGCCGCGACCGCCCGATTCACCCGAAGTGCCCGGTCCGGTCAGGAAGGCCGACTCGCTGTAGCCGAGTTCCGCCGCGATCGCGAGCATCGCCGCGTCGTCGAGACCGGACGCGTCGAGGACGACCCCCGCCGGATTGCCGCCCTGCGGGTCGGCGGAGAAGGCGGTGTAGCGCAGGACCTCGGTTGCTGAAATCTCACTCATGACGCTGCTCAACCCTGCCGCGGTCCAGGGCATTCCCGCCCGGGGCGGGCCGGCGCCCCGGACCCCGGCCCACGGGCTCAGTGACAGTTCTTGAAACCGGTACCCCTTTTTGTCCGGGAGCAGGAGTCCAGGAGCGTGCCGCTCGGCTCGATCGGCGGCGCGCGCAAGGAATCGTCAGCCCCGGCCCACGTACGGCATCGTCGTCGCCAGGACCGTCGCGAACTGCACGTTCGCTTCCAGCGGCAGCTCCGCCATGTGCACCACCGTCCGGGCCACGTCCGCCGCTGCCATCACCGGCTCCACCGCCAGTTCGCCGTTGGCCTGGAGGATGCCGGTCCGCATCCGCTCCGTCATCTCCGTGGCTGCGTTCCCGATGTCGATCTGGCCGCAGGCGATCCGGTACGGACGGCCGTCCAGCGACAGCGACTTCGTCAGCCCGGTCATCGCGTGCTTGGTCGCCGTGTACGCCACCGAGTGGGGGCGCGGCGCATGTGCGGAGATCGAGCCGTTGTTGATGATCCGGCCGCCCTGCGGGTCCTGCTCCTTCATCTGCCGGTACGCCGCCTGCGCGCACAGGAAGGCCCCTGTCAGGTTCACATCGACGACCGTGCGCCAGTCCTCGTAGGAGAGCTCCTCGACCGGGACGGAGCGCGGGCCGAACGTGCCCGCGTTGTTGAACAGCAGGTCGACGCGGCCGGTCCACTCCCGTACGGAGGAGAAGAGCGCGTCCACGTCCTCGGGGCGGGAGACGTCGGCGGGGACGGTGATCGCCCGGGCATCCGGCCCGGCCAGTTCCACGGTCTCGGCGAGGGGTTCGGGGCGGCGGCCGGCGAGCGCCACCGACCAGCCGGCGCCCGTCAGGGCGAGAGCCACCGCGCGGCCGATCCCGGAGCCCGCGCCCGTGACGACGGCCGTCCTCGCATCAGGGTTCAACAGTTTGTGGCTCATGACGCCGCAGCGTACGCCTTTCGCCTCAAGAGTCGCCGCAGGGCGGCCGGTTCGGGTTCCCAGGGGTGATTCCCCGATCGTTCCTCGGCGATTCCAGCGCCGCCGGCAGATGCACGTGGTCTGCGCGTCGCACATGCCGCGCACCTCTCCGCCGTCACCTGGGACGACCGCGAGACCGAGAACAACTACGCCGGTGACATCCACGAGAGCGACGTCCCGCCGGAGGAGTTCCTGCTGCGCCGCGCCGCCGCGTACCGCGCGTACATCACGCCGGGCCAGGAGCAGGCGCGCGCCGACCACCGCACGGTGTCGGCCGTCATCACGCCCGGTGCGCCCGTCACGACTGCCGGATTGTTCGTCACGACTGACGGATCGTTCGTCACGGAGGTGGGGAACCAGGGCCTCACGCCTGCGTGAAGCCCTGCCTCCGTCCCGGTCAGCCGATGTCGTCCGCCGGGTAGCGGACGCCGATGCGGTCACGTACCGCATCGAGCGTCCGCATCACCGCCAGCGATCCGTCCAGCGGCACCAGCGGCGACTCCGTCTCACCGGCCCGCAGTGCGCGCAGGACCTCCGCCTGCTCGAACTGCATCCCGCGGAGCCCGTCGCCCGCGGTCCCCGCGGTGAACTCCTCCGGGTCGTGACCCTCCCGGTGCAGCACGAACCGCTCCGGGTAGAAGAAACCGCGCGGGAAGTCGATCCGCCCCCGGGCGCCCGTGACCGACGCGGTCTGCGGGGTGTCGGCGGTGACCGAACAGCTCAGCAGCGCCGTGGCCCCCGACTCCCAGCCCAGCAGCATGCCGGTGTTCAGATCGACGCCCTCGGGGGAGAGCAGCGCATCGGCCTGGACACGGTCCGGCTCACCCAGCAGCAGATGCGCGAACGACACCGGGTACACCCCGAGGTCCAGCAGCGCGCCGCCGCCCAGCGCCCGGTCCCGCAGCCGGTGGTCCGGGCCGAACGGACCCGCGAGCCCGAAGTCGGCCTGCACGGTACGGATGTCGCCGATGGCGCCGTCGGCGATCAGTGCGGTCAGCCGCCGGACGACCGGGTTGCAGTACGTCCACATCGCCTCCATGAGGAAGAGGTCGCGGTCCCGGGCGAGCGCCACGAGCTCCTCCGCCTCCCGGGAATTGAGGGTGAACGCCTTCTCGCACAGCACGTGCTTTCCGGCCTCCAGACAGAGCGCGGTGGCCTCCCGGTGCGCGGAGTGCGGCGTGGCCACGTACACCACGTCGACCTCGTCGTCGGCGGCGAGCTCGGCCCAGCTGCCGTACGCCTTCGGTATGCCGAACCGTTCGGCGAAGGACTTCGCCGACGTGTCCGTACGGGACGCCACGGCGACCACTTCCGTGTCGGGCATCGCCTGCAGGTCGGCGGTGAAGGTCGCGGCGATGCCACCCGTAGCCAGCACGCCCCAACGCACGGTCCTGCTCATGCCTGCCCTCCAAGGAAAAGGTCTCGACCACTCCGGCTGAGCTGAGAGCATAGAGGCGGATTCAACTATTTGGAGATGAGAATGCCGGAGACCGGCGTGAGCCGAGCCCAGCACGCAGACATATCGAATGCCACAGCCGGGACCGGGACCGGCTGGGGCACCGGTGACGGTCCCGCCGCCATCGCCGCGGCCCGCCGCACCGCACTCCTCGTCACCCTCGTCCTCGGCGGTCTCACCGCACTCCCGCCGCTCTCCATGGACATGTACCTGCCGGCGCTGCCGGCGGTCACCGACGCCTTGCACGCCCCCGCGGCCACCGTCCAGCTCACCCTCACCGCCTGCCTCGCCGGAATGGCGCTCGGCCAGGTCGTCGTCGGACCGATGAGCGACCGCTGGGGAAGGCGCCGGCCGCTGCTCCTCGGCATGGCGGTCTACGTACTCGCCACCGCGATCTGCGTCTTCGCGCCCACCGCGGAACTCCTCATCGGCTTCCGCCTCCTGCAGGGCCTGTCCGGCGCGGCCGGCATCGTCATCGCCCGGGCCGTCGTCCGTGACATGTACGACGGCGTGGAGATGGCCAGGTTCTTCTCCACCCTGATGCTGATCTCCGGCGTCGCACCGATCGTCGCGCCGCTGATCGGCGGACAGGTGCTGCGGTTCACCGACTGGCGGGGCATCTTCGCCGTCCTCACCGTCGTCGGCGTCCTGCTCACCCTTGTCGTCTGGAAGTGGCTGCACGAGACGCTGCCGCCGGAGGAACGGCACACCGGCGGGATCGGCGACGCGCTGCGCACCATGCGCGGACTTCTCGGTGACCGGGTCTTCACCGGTTACATGATCGCGGGCAGCCTCGCCTTCGCCGCGCTCTTCGCCTATGTCAGCGCCTCGCCGTTCGTGGTCCAGGAGATCTACGGTGCCTCGCCGCAGACCTTCAGCCTGCTCTTCGGCATCAACTCGATCGGCCTGATCACCGTCGGCCAGATCAACGGCAAGCTGCTGGTGGGCCGGATCAGCCTGGACAAGGCGCTCGGCTTCGGGCTCGGCGTCATCGTCCTCGCCGCGGTCGCGCTGCTGCTGATGACGTCCGGGGTCTTCGGCGAGGTCGGTCTGATACCGGTCGCCGCCGGGCTCTTCGTCCTGATGTCGGCGATGGGGCTCGCGATACCGAACACCAATGCCCAGGCGCTCATGCGTACCAAGCACGCAGCGGGTTCCGCCTCGGCGCTGGTCGGTACGTCGTCGTTCCTGATCGGGGCCGCCGCCTCACCGCTCGTCGGGATCGCGGGGGAGGAGACGGCTGTCCCGATGGCGGTCGTCCAGGTGGTGTGCGCGGTCGGCGCGATGGCCTGCTTCCTGGTCCTGTGCCGACCCTGGCAACGGCAGTCGTAGAAGCTCGGGAACGACCCGGGAGTGTCCGCGGATCACGGCCGGGGCCGCGAGCCCGGCCGTGATCCGAACGAGAGGCCCTAGCGCCCCTCCCGGCAGGCTTTGCCCCGTCGCGCTGTCCAGCACGCCCGCTCGCCGCGCTGGCCACAAGCCCTGGTAGCTCCTTCCCCAAGCTCTCAACTTCGTTCGAGCAGGGGAGACCCCACTGGGGGACTTCCGGCCGCCTTGCGATCGCACGCACCGGACGACACTCCTCATGGGGCAAACATTGCCGGTCACGGCATTAGCGGGGCGCGCGCGGGTAGCCGAGCAGATGCAGCCGGTCCAGCTCGTCCGTCCACCGGAACACGCCGACGCCTGCCTCCGCCTCCGCGCCCGGCAGCCGCACATTGGACGGCAGCCCCTCCGGGGTCCCCGTGGCGACCTCGACGGCGACCGGGCGGCCGCCGCCGTTCAGGGCGTCCGCCACGTTGCGCACGTTCGTCGCGCCGTACGCGATGCCCTCGTCCGTGACGGAGGCCAGCGTCAGCCGCTTCGAACCGTCCGGCGCCTCCAGGCAGAAACCCTTCTTCGCCGTCAGGTCGAAGGCGAGGTTGCCGGCCACCAGATAGCCCCCCGAGGGCGACATGACGGCCAGCGGGTACTGGCCCGGCTTGATGGCCACCTTGTTGCACTCGACGGTGGCCACCGGTTTCCCCGTCTCCGCGTCGTGCACCGCCCACAGGTCATGGGTCTGCGCCAGCTTCTGCCCCTTGGCGAGCTGCCACTTGGCCAGCACCCAGCCGGGGGCCACGGTCGTCGGGATCCCGCTGGTGCGGTCGGTGTTCTTCGGGGCGACGTTCCGGCTGAACCAGCCGCCCTGCACCCAGAACTCCCGCGCCCCGCTCACCAGCAAGCCCTTCTTCGTCAGTCCGAACACCTCGGTGAGCTGCTTGCAGGACGGGCAGTCCTTCGGGTACTTCAGCGCCGAGGGAGCGATCTTCGAGATCTGTCCGGTCGCCGGGTCGACCACCACACTGGTCGTCCGACCGTCGCTGATCAGGATGTCGGGGCCGGAGACGATCACGCTCGGGGCGGAGGACCACGGCACCTCGATGCGCCGCCGCGCGCCGTCCTTCACGTCGTACACATCGAGGGAGACGATCGTGTCGGCCGGGGTCAGCGCGTTCACGCCGACCTTTCCGTACGTCCAGGTGACGAAGTACTCCATGTCGTTCTTGGTGACCAGGAGCAGCTTCGGGGAGTGCTTCGAGGCCGGCGGCCGCCAGTTCCCGCCCTTCCAGCCCGCCTTCCCGGTCTCCGAGTCGATGGTCTCCAGCCGGTACTGGTTGTCGGCGACCCGCAGCAGATAGCCGAGGCGTCCCGTCGTCCGGGAGATCGCGTAGTCGGGAGAGGTGTTGACGAGCTCCCAGCCGCTTTGCGTGGTGTACGCGGGAGGAACCGTGAGCTGTGTCGCCGGGCCCGGGCCCGTGGGCGTCGGCACGGGTTTCGCCGGCTTGTCGGCGCCCTTCCGGTCCTGGCTGCCCCCGGCACCGCACGTGGCCAGCAGAAGCAGCAGGGCGAGTACGAGCACCCCGGCGACCAGAGTCAGGCGCACGATCTTCTGTCTCATGGTCCCCTCCGATGAGCAATCCTGGCGTCGCGCCGGTCAGCGTAGCAACTGGCCCGGGTTTACCAGCAGTTCGGATCCGGCGCTGTTCCGCGAAGGTCCCGTGCCGGGCGACGGGGCGCAGGAAGGGACAGGCACCGGCCGGGGAACGGCCGGGGAACAACCGGTCGTATCCGCCTACAATTCGTCGGTGAACGTCACCCTCTCCACCGCGGAAGCCCTGCGCACGGCGCTGGCCGGACTCCTCGAAGGACTGCCGCCCAAGCAGGCCGCGCAGGCCGTTGACCGGCTCATCGCCAACTACCGGGGGACCACCCCCACCGATGCCCCGGTGCTCCGCGACCGCTCGGACGTCGCCGCGTACGCCGCGTACCGCATGCCCGCGACCTTCGAAGCGGTACGGTCCGCCCTCGCCGCGTTCCGTGAGGCCGCTCCGGAGTGGACGCCCGCCACGCACACCGACATCGGCGGCGGCACGGGTGCGGCGAGCTGGGCCGTCGCCGGGGCCTGGGAAGGCCAGCGGACCACCGTCCTGGACTGGGCCGAGCCCGCGCTCACCCTCGGCCGCGAGCTCGCCGAGGCCTCCGGCATCGAGGCCCTGCGCACCGCCGAGTGGCGGCGGGCCCGGATCGGTGCAGGACTGGAGCTCGACCCCACGGACCTGGTGACCATCAGCTACGTGCTCAAGGAACTGACGGCGCAGGCGCGCACCGGCCTGGTCGACGCCGCAGCGGCCGCCGCACAGGCCGTCGTCATCGTCGAGCCCGGCACCCCCGACGGCTACGCCCGCGTCATCGAGGTCCGCGACCGGCTGATCGCCGCCGGACTGACGGTCGCCGCCCCGTGCCCGCACAGCGACGCGTGCCCCATTGAGCCGGGCACCGACTGGTGCCACTTCTCGGCCCGGGTCAGCCGCTCCTCGCTGCACCGGCAGGTGAAGGGCGGCTCGCTGCCGTACGAGGACGAGAAGTTCAGCTATGTCGTGGCGACCCGCTTCGCCACCGAACCGGTACGCGCCCGGGTCACCCGCAAGCCGCAGATCCGCAAGGGGCAGGTGCTGCTGGACCTGTGCACCCGCGACGAGGCCCTGCAGCGCTCCACGGTCACCAAGCGGCACGGCGAGCTGTACCGGGCCGCCCGGGACATCGCGTGGGGCGACGCCTGGCCGCCGCCCCACGGTGAGGGTGACTAGCTAGTCCTCCTGGCTCCGCAGCTCCTGGGTGCAGCACTTCACGCTGCCGCCGCCCTTGAGCAGCTCGCTCAGGTCCATCGGGACCGGTTCGAAGCCGCGCGCCCGGAGCGGGTCGAAGAGGCCCGCGGCGCCCTGCGGCACCAGCACGTGGAGCCCGTCGCTGACGGAGTTCAGGCCGAACGCGGTGGCGTCCGCCTCCTCGGCGATCAGCGCGTCGGGGAAGAGCCGTCGCAGCACCGACCGGCTGCCCGGCGAGAACGCGCCCGGGTAGTACATGATCTCGTCGCCCGCCTCGTCGAGCACGCAGAGGGCCGTGTCCAGGTGGTAGTAGCGCGGGTCCACCAGATCGAGGCCGATCACCGGCCGGCCGAAGAACTCCTGCGCCTCGTCGTGCGAGAGCGGACTGGACCGGAAGCCGCGCCCGGCCAGGAGGTACGAGGAGGTGACCGCGAAGTCGCCCTCGCCCTCGTTGACGTGGTCCGGCTCATGGATCTCGGTGAAGCCGTGGTCCCGGAACCAGTCCCGGTGCGCCTTCGCCTCCGCGTACCGCTCCTGGTAGGCGAACCGGGCGCCCAGCACCCGCCCGTCGACGACGGTGGCGCCATTCGCGGCGAAGACCATGTCGGGCAGCTCGGGGCGCGGGGTGAGCAGCTCGACGGTGTGGCCGAGCGCACGGTAGCGGTCGCGCAAGTCCTCCCACTGGGCCTGCGCCAGCGGCAGATCGACCGGCTTGGTCGGGTCCATCCACGGGTTGATGGAGTAGGTGACCTTGAAGTGGGCCGGGGCGCACATCAGGTAGCGGCGCGGCGTGGCTGCACGGGGCGCCGGAGCAGTGGCTTCGCGGGGCAAGGGGACGGCGGCTTCACGAAGCGATGAGGGTGTGGCTTCACGGGGCAATGAGGGCTCCTCACGGACGGCAGGGGTTGCCTGCGGGGTGCCGGGGCTCGCACGGGTCTGTGCGTGAGCTCATGGTGCGCCGTTCGGAGCTACCGCGCAGTGAACCGATCGGGTGGTTCTGCGGGATGCTCCGTTACGTCTACGGAGAGGTGCGGAGACGATACGTCTCGCCTCGCCCCGCTGATCGCCCTCGAGCTCCTCGTCGCCCCGCTCACCCACCGCTGGCTGCTGCGGACCCGGCCGCTCACCCACGCGTACGCGGACGCGCTCGTCGACTACGCCCTGCACGGTCTGGCCGCCCGCTGAATCATGCCGCGCCACACAGTCACACCGAGCCGGCCACAGCCACGCCTGTCATTTCCAGACAAAAGAGTGCAAAGAGCCCTGCTCGGGGCATCGATCGACGCCCCTGCTTCAGGACTCTGGCCACCCGGGGCGCAGGATGGTGGGACCATAGGTGCAGGGGCAACGCTGAGGTAAGGGGATTGATGGGCGCCGATTTCGGCCGTTCTCGCGGCACGGAGAGCAAGTTTTCCCAATGGCTGCGCCGGCGACCCAAACCGCAGCAGCGCGCGGTCGACGACACCGCCCGGGAGGCGCTGCTCCTGGCCGTCGCCGAGGCCGGAATGCCGATCGCGCCCGCCGCCCACCCGATCGGCTACCGATGTTCGTGCGAACGCATCGGCTGTCCCACTCCCGCCAGGCACCCCGTCTCCTTCGCCTGGCAGACGCAGTCCACCACCGACCGCGCCCAGATCGAGCGCTGGGCCCGCAGTCAGCCGCAGGCCAACTTCATCACCGCGACCGGCATGATCCATGACGTCCTCGATGTGCCGTTGACCGCGGGCAGCCAGGCACTGGAGCGGCTCATCGCCGCGGATATCGACGTCGGCCCGGTGGCCGTGTCCGGCGAGGACCGGATGCTCTTCTTCACCGCCACCCGCGGCACCCCCGAGGACGAGGACGAGTGGTGGCCCTGCGAGCTGGACTGCCATCCCGAGACCATGGACGAGCATCCGGGACTGCGCTGGCACTGCCGCGGCAGCTACGTGCTCCTGCCGCCCGCCCTGCTCCCCGGTGAGCTGGACGTGCACTGGGTCCGCGGGCCGGAGAACCCGCTGCCGGACCCGCTGACGCTGCTGGAGACGCTCACCGACGCCTGCGCGCAGTACGTTGATGCGGCGGACCAGAGCGATCTCGACCACGGGTCGGTGGCCTGGCCGCTCGGCCGCTGAAGCCGGAGCGCGGGGCCTCACGAGCCCTGCGCCCCCGTCTCCCGGCTCACGGCTACCGGATCGCGGGGCACGGGGCACGGCTCCCGGGTCCACAGCGTTATGGCGTCACGAGCCCTTCGCCGCCGTGAGCCCCGGCAGTCGGTTCAGTATGATCACCTTGGCGCCGTTCGCGGCGCCCTTCTTCGGGACGTACACCAGCTGGCTGGAGACGCGCTCCTTGGTGAGGGTGGTCTTCACCTCACCGGTCAGCAGCGCCTGCACATCCGCGTTGACCGGCGGACGCAGCCCCTTCGCCGCGGTCTGCTGCTCGAAGTGCTTGCTGCTGAAGAAGACCAGCGCCCCGCCGTCCTCGGTCTCCAGGCCGAGCGGACCGAACGTACCGCTGTCCAGCGGCTGGTCGATGTACTGGTACGAGAAGCCTGCCTGGCGGGTGGTCCTGCGCACGTCCCGCCAGCCCGAGGTGGCGACCCCAGGGGCGAACACGTCCGGCGTGCCCTTCTGCAGATACTCCGTGTACTGGGTACCCAAGTCCTTGGGCGCCACGGAGAGTTCACTGCTGTCCGTGGCCACCGGCCGGGCCCGCCCGTCGCTGTCCTTCGCGAAGGCGGGCACCGCGGCGGGCGCCACGACCGACAGATAGGCGGCCCGCCACCCGGCGTCGGGCCCGGACCGCAGGAAGACGATCAGCCAGCGGGTGTCCTGCTTCCCGCTGTCCCGGTCGCGGTTGGAGTCGGTGTCCGCGACGAACCAGCGCGGCCAGCCTGCCTTCTTCGGGATGACATAGGTGGCGTCGGTCAGCTCCAACGGCCTGTGGCTGGCATTGCCGCCGGGGTTGTTCTGCTGCCGCGCCTTCAGGCCGGCCTGGTTGATCGCGCCGAGCGAACCGGTCACCCGGTCCGCGTCGAGCGCGGGATCGTAAGCCTTGTCCGCCGCGTTGTACGCGGCGGTGAAGTCCGCGAGGGCCTTCGCAGCCTCAGACTTCGTCGCCGCCGGTACGACTTCCAGCTCGCCGTGCACCGTCACGCACCCGCTCGCCGTCATGCTCAGCACTGTCGCTGCCGCGAGCCCCGTCGCCAGCCGAATCGGCCTCAGGCTTCTCATCCGTTGCTTTCTGCGCCTTCTGATCCGTCGCCCCCACTGACCGTCCGAACCCTACCGGGGCCAGGAACAGTGCGAGCGTGGGGATCAGATACAGCGCCCACACCGTGACCTGAAGAACGGTCGGGTCGGGCTGGAAGTTGAAGGTGCCCTTCAGCAGCGTGCCGTACCAGCTGTCCGGCGGAATCGTGGCGCTGATGTCGAACGCCCGGTTGTGGATACCGCCCAGGAACTCGGCCTCCTGCAGGTCGTGGACGCCGTACGCGAGCACACCCGCCGCGACGACCACCAGCATGCCGCCGGTCCAGGTGAAGAACTTCGCCAGGTTGATCTTCAGCGCACCTCGGTAGAACAGCCAGCCCAGCACCACGGCGGCGGCGATCCCGAGGAACGCGCCGATCATCGGATGCCAGCCGTCGTCCGCGGCGTGCACCGCGCGCCAGACGAACAGCGAGGTCTCGAGCCCCTCCCGGCCGACCGCGAGCAGCGCCGTCGCGACGAGCGCCCCGGTGCCCATCGCGAGCGCCGCGTCCAGCTTGCCGTGCAGCTCCTTCTTCAGATGCCGCGCGGTGCGCCGCATCCAGAACACCATCCAGGTGACCAGACCCACGGAGATGATCGACAGCGAACCGCCGAGCGCCTCCTGCGCCTTGAACGTCATCTCCTGCGAGCCGAATTCGAGACCGGCGCCGAACGCCAGGCTGACGACGACCGCGATGCCGACACCGATCCAGATCGGCAGCAGTTTGCTCTTGTTGCCGGTCTTCACCAGATAGGCGATGAGGATACAGACGACCAGGCTCGCCTCAAGGCCTTCGCGCAGGCCGATCAGGAAGTTGCTGAACACGTTTCGGTTCTCCTTTGTCCGCTTCGAGTCCCGTTACGAGAACAGCGCCCGGCCCCACCAGTCGTCCTTGTCGCGGACGCCCGGCGGGACGGCGAAGTGCGCCGAACCCACGTGCTGGATGTACTCGTTGAGTGCGTCATGTGCCGCGAGGCGGCGCTGCAGCGGGATGAACGCCTTACGGACATCGCGCTGGTAGGCGAGGAAGAACAGCCCGGCGTCGAGCCGGCCCAGACCGTCCGTACCGTCCGTGAAGGAGTAGCCGCGGCGCAGGATCGTCGCACCGTCGTTGCTGTCCGGGTGGGCGAGCCGCACATGTGCGGTCGGCAGCATCGCCTTCAGGAACGGCTCGTCGCGTTCCTTCGCCTTGCCCACCGGGGCGCCCTCGCCCTTGTCCCGGCCGAAGACGTCCTCCTGCTCCTGGAGCCCGGTCCGGTCCCAGGTCTCGATGTGCATGCGGATGCGCCGGGCCACCAGGTACGAACCCCCGGTCATCCAGCCCGCCTTGTCCTTCTCGCCGACCCACACATGCTTGTCCAGGGCCGCGGTGTCGGTGCCGGAGATGTTCCGGGTGCCGTCCTTGAAGCCCATCATGTTGCGCGGGGTCTGGGCGTCGGGCGTCGTCGAGGACGTCTTGCCGAAGCCCAGCTGCGACCAGCGGATCGCGGTGCGGCCCATGCCGATCCTGGCGAGGTTGCGGATGGCGTGCACCGCGACCTGCGGGTCGTCCGCGCACGCCTGGATGCACAGGTCGCCGCCGCTGCGAGCCGTGTCGAGATTGTCGCCGGGGAACTTCGGCAGATCGACGAGCGCCTCCGGGCGCCGGTCCTCAAGACCGAACCGCCCCTTGGCGAACAGCGAGGGACCGAAGCCGATGGTGAGGGTGAGCCGGGACGGCTTGAGCCCCAGCGCCTCGCCCGTGTCGTCCGGCGGTGCTTCGGCGAGACCGCCGTACGCCCCGTCGCCGACCGCATGACCGGCCGTCATCCGCTCGGCCGCCCGCGTCCACTCCTTGAGCAGCGCGATCAGCTCGGCCCGGTCCTTCGTCGTCACGTCGAACGCGGCGAAGTGCAGCCTGTCCTGGACGGCGGTGGCGATACCGGCCTGGTGGACACCGTGGAACGGCACCGCGGCGCCGCTCTCCGCGGCCGGCACCGTGTCGTCGCCCGTACGCGCCGCGGCGACCGCTCCACCGGCCGCGACCGCGCCGAGCGCCAGCCCGGCACCGCCCCAGCCGAGCAGGGCGCGGCGGGACGGGGCACGTCCGCCGGCCGCGGCAGCGGTCTCTTCGCCGTCGACGGTGTTCTGTGTCTCCTCGGACATGCGCGAAGCCTCCCCGCTCGTTACTTCGTCACCGCGGCAGCGAGCCGCGACAGCGGCTCGGCCAGGGCGTTGACGGCGTCCGACAGTTCCTTGCGGTCCGCCTTGCCGACCTTCTCGTACGAGGTGAACTCGTAGGAGGTCTTGTCCGCGCGGTACTTGTCCAGCAGCGTGTTCAACGACGCGAACTGCTTGTCCAGGGAGGCGGTCAGCGCCGGGTCGTTCTTCGACGCGATCGGCTTCAGCAGCTCGTACGACTTCTGCGCGCCCTCGACATTGCCCTTGAAGTCGATCAGGTCGGTGTGGCTGTAGCGCTCCTCCTCACCGGTGACCTTGCCGGTGGCTACCTCGTCGAGGAGCTCCTTGGCGCCGTTGGCCATCGAGGTCGGGGTGATCTCCGCCGTGCCGACCCGCTCCTGCCAGTCGAGCAGGTCCTTGTAGAGGACCGGGGCGAGAGCCTTCTCCTCGGCGCCGAGCTTGTTGTCGTGCCACAGCGCCTTCTCCAGGCGGTGCCAGCCGGTCCACTTCTGGCCGGCCTCCAGGCCGTCCTCGCGGAGGTCGACCTTCGGGTCGATGTCACCGAAGGACTCGGCGACGGGCTCGGTACGTTCCCAGCCGATGCGGGACTCGGCGTACGCCTTCTTCGCGGCCTCGACGTCACCGGCGGCGACGGCGTCCGTGAAGACCTTGGCCTTCGGCAGGGTCTCGTCGGCCTGCGCCTGCACATAGGTGCGGAACTCGGCGACGGCCTTGTCCATCTCGGGGCTGCGCTTGGCCGTGGTGCCGCCGGTGATCTCGATCTTCTGCCGGTAGCCGGCGCCCTTCATGCCGGGCTTGCAGACGATGTCGTAGGAGCCGGTCTTGACCTCGGCCGTGATGGTGGCCTTGGTGCCGGGGCCGATGTTCTCGCGCTCGGCGGCGATGCGGGCATCCGGGAAGAGCAGGTAGACCTCGGTGACCTTGGAGCCCTTGTTCTCGACGGCCAGTTCGACGTGGCCGGCCGGGAGCTTCTTCTTGGACACCGTGCAGGAGTCGTCCTTCGCGACGACGCTCAGAGCGCCCTCGCCCTTGCCGTCACTCTTCTCGGCGCAG
Source organism: Streptomyces sp. NPDC005151 (assembly GCF_053599875.1). Lineage (NCBI taxonomy): Bacteria > Bacillati > Actinomycetota > Actinomycetes > Kitasatosporales > Streptomycetaceae > Streptomyces > Streptomyces sp. NPDC005151. The sequence continues at coordinate 148,705 of NZ_JBSFYR010000007.1, forward strand.
CCCGTGACGGCGGTCAGGGCTGCCACGGTGGCGGCAGCGGTGACTACGGAGAGACGAACGGCTCGCATACGGGCTCCACACAGGCTGAAGGGAGGAAGGACTGGAACTGGACAAAGGCAGGGCAGGTGAGGCGAACCTAACTTAACCGAGGCTTACCTGACTGATGCCCACCCGTGCAGTGATTCAGCTCTCACTTGGGGCGCGGGGGAACGGAGTGATCACGGACAGACCATGGGCGACCCAAGGAAAGGTCAAGCAAAGGTCAAGTGGCCGGGTTCCGTTTCGGTGCGCAGGTCGAGGGCGGCGGTCGGCTCGTCGAGCAGCAGCGCGGCGCACTGCGCCGGCACCCGGGCCCGTTCGCCCCGGACGGCGCGGAGAGCGATCGCCCTCGACAAGGCCGCCGAACTCCGGACTCCACAGGAACTTTGGGCTCCTCGGGTGCCTCGGCCCGGCAGCCTGCCGGTCCGGCCCTGCGGCGCGACCGGCGCCCGCGCGGCGCTTGAATGCGCACGTGAATGACTTCGACGTACCCGCAGGCATCGACGTACTGCGGGTGTTCTGCGGCCCCGACGGCCGGCACGGCAACGCCCTCGGGGTCGTACGCGACGGGAGTGCGTACCCCGACGAGGCGTCCCGGCAGGCGCTCGCCGGACAACTCGGTTTCAGCGAGACCGTGTTCGTCGACGACCCCGAGCGGGGGCACATCGACATCTACACGCCGGGACTCCGGCTGCCCTTTGCCGGGCATCCGCTCGTCGGCACCGCCTGGCTGCTCGATCTGGAGATTCTGGAACTGCCGGTCGGGGAGATCTTCGCCCGCCAGGACGGTGAGTTCACCTGGATCAGCGCACGCCCCGAGTGGGCGCCGCCGCGCACGCTGGAGCGCTACGCATCCGTCACCGAGGTCGAGGCGCTGACCGGACCGCCGCCCGGGGAGGGCTGGCTCTACGTCTGGGCGTGGGAGGACGAGGCGGCGGGACGGGTCAGGGCGCGGGCGTTCCCGCGGCGCATCGATGAGCGCGGCGTCAGCCGCTCCGGTGGGGCCGGGGCTTGTACCGGGGGGATCACGGAGGACGAGGCGACGGGCGCCGCGGCGCTGCTGCTCAGCGCGCAGCTGGGCCGCGCCCTGAACATCACCCAGGGGCGCGGCTCCCAGATCCTCACCGCACCCGCACCGGACGGCACGGTGGAGATCGGGGGCCGCGTCCTGCTGTCCACCCGCGGCTGAGTGTCCGGCGGATCCTGGCCGGGACTTGGGCCGGCTTACCCAGGTCAACAACTTCCCGACGGCCTGTCGGTAAAAACGATACGCCCGGCTCCGCTCCCGTGCCCGGTGGGAAAGATCGCGTACGAGGGCTACGGAACGGTGAGGATCTCCGCGCCCGTCTCCGTCACCACCAGCGTGTGCTCGAACTGGGCGGTGCGCTTGCGGTCCTTCGTCACCACGGTCCAGCCGTCGTCCCACATGTCGTACTGGTGCGTCCCGAGCGTCAGCATCGGCTCGATGGTGAAGGTCATGCCGGGCTGCATCACGGTGGTCGCGTGCGGGCTGTCGTAGTGCGGAATGATCAGGCCGGAGTGGAACGAGGAATTGATCCCGTGCCCGGTGAAGTCGCGGACCACGCCGTACCCGAAACGCTTGGCGTACGACTCGATGACCCGCCCGATCACATTGATCTGGCGCCCGGGGCGGACCGCCTTGATGGCGCGGTTCAGGGACTCCTCGGTGCGCTCCACGAGCAGCCGGGACTCGTCGTCCACATCGCCGCAGAGATAGGTGGCGTTGTTGTCGCCGTGCACACCGTTGATGTACGCGGTGACGTCGAGGTTCACGATGTCGCCGTCGCGCAGCACCGTGGAGTCCGGAATGCCGTGGCAGATGACCTCGTTGAGCGACGAGCAGAGCGACTTGGGGAAGCCGCGGTAGCCGAGCGTCGACGGATAGGCGCCGTGATCGCACATGAACTCGTGGGCGACCCGGTCGAGTTCGTCCGTCGTCACACCCGGGGCGATGTGCTTCGCGGCCTCCGCCATCGCCTGCGCGGCGATCCGCCCCGCGATGCGCATGCGCTCGACGGTGTCGGCGTCCTGGATCTCCGGGCCGGTGTACGGCGTGGGAGCGGGCTTGCCCACGTACTCGGGGCGCCGGATGTTTCCGGGTACGGAACGGATGGGAGTGATCTCCCCTGGTACGAGGAGCGACTGGCCAGACATATCAGCGAGTCTAACCAGCATGCTTGGGGCAGCATGGCTCCGAGGAAAGGAGTCGATGATGGCCCTGTTCAAGAAGCGCACGGTCGGCAAGCCGGGCGAGTGGTACTACTGCCTGGAGCACAAGAAGGTCGAGGAAGGCCCGGAGTGCCCGGCGAAGGACCGGTTCGGGCCGTACACCACGCCCGAGGAGGCTCGGCACGCCATGGAGACGGCGCAGGAGCGGAACCTGGAGTGGGAGAACGACCCCAAATGGCACGACCGCCCCACGCCTCCGGAGGCCGACGCGTAGGCCCGGCCCCGGGGCTCCGTTTCTCAGGCGCCCGAGGGGCTTGACTCTCCAGACGCCGGGAGACCGGATGCTCTCGCCTGCCGCCGCCGTTCGGCGTCCTCGTCCGTCCCGGAGTCGTACGTGAGCAGCTTCGGCAGCGCCGCCGCCAGCAGCGCGACCGAGGCCACGCACGCGGGCAGGGCGGAGGCGGAGGTCACGAGGGGTCATGGTCCGGTGCCGTACGCGCCGTCTGCAACCGGTTTTGGCCGCGGTGCGCGGCCCTTCACCACCTCGGTGGCGGTGGCGCGGTCAGCTGGTCGGCGAGCCGGGACAGCCGGTCCCGGAAGCCGCGCCGACCGCGCGGCGCCGGGGCGCTGTTCTCGCCGGCCGCCGCGCTCACCAGATGCTGCACGGTGTCCAGGTCCACATCGTCGGTGCCGGTCACCGCGAGCGACTCATGGGCCAGCCCTCCCACCTCCGGGTCGCCGTCGTCCAGCGACAGCACCGTCGCCCCGGCCCGGCGCGCATCGTGCACTCGCTCCAGCAGCCCGGCCCCGGGCCGCTCCGGGGCCACCAGGAGCAGCGTCTCGCCCCGCCCGGCCGCCTCGATCCGGCCCAGACCGACGGCCAGATGCGCCGGATCGCCCGGTCCCACCCGGTGCCGTACGAGTGTGGGAGTCAGCTCCGGCAGCCCGGACCAGGTGGACTCGTCGACGAGATGGGCCGCCAGGTGCCACGGCTCGTACGCCGCTGTCCCCACCAGCAGCAGCCCGCCGCCGTGCGGAACGACGGACGAGCGCAGCGTCCCCGCGAAACGCCGGGCCGCCGCGGGCCACTCGGTCCCGGCGAGCACTTCTCGGAGCAGGGCGACGCGTACGGCATCCATGGCCCGGCATCATGCCGCAGAGCCAGGCCCCGGCACCGGCGAACGACACCGAACCAGCCGAACGGGGCCTGAGTGACGGATGTCGCAGGAGATCGACCTGGCCTTCCCTTCCAGGGCGGGCAGTAATGTCGGCGCCATGACTACGAACGACAGTGGCAGCGCGCCCAAGCCCCCCGCCAAGGACCCCTGGGACCTTCCCGACGTATCCGGGCTGACCGTCGGCGTGCTCGGCGGCACCGGTCCGCAGGGCCGCGGGCTCGCCTACCGGTTCGCCCGCGCCGGGCAGAAGGTGATCATCGGCTCGCGCGTCGCCGACCGCGCCCAGGCCGCCGCCGGCGAGCTGGGCCTCGGCGTCGAGGGCGCGGACAACGCCGACTGCGCCCGGCGCAGCGACGTCGTGATCGTCGCCGTGCCGTGGGACGGCCACGCCAAGACCCTGGAATCGCTGCGCGAGGAGCTCGCCGGGAAGCTCGTCATCGACTGTGTCAACCCGCTCGGCTTCGACAAGCAGGGCGCGTACGCCCTGAAGCCCGAGGAGGGCAGTGCCGCCGAGCAGGCCGTCGCCCTGCTGCCCGATTCCCGGGTCACCGCCGCCTTCCACCACCTCTCGGCGGTACTGCTCCAGGACGAGGCGATCGAGGAGATCGACACCGATGTGCTGGTGCTGGGCGAGGCCCGCGCCGACACCGACCTCGTCCAGGCGCTCGCCGGCCGGATCCCCGGCATGCGCGGCATCTTCGCGGGCCGGCTGCGGGGCGCCCACCAGGTCGAATCGCTCGTCGCCAACCTGATCTCGGTCAACCGCCGCTACAAGGCGCACGCGGGCCTGCGTACCACCGACGTCTGAGCTTGACGTTTAAGGTGCTTGATCCTTTCTTGCGTTCCGTCGGGCATTCGTTTTGGGTGGTTTGCCCACGTGGTGGTGGGGTGCGGGGCGTCGGTTCTTGGAGCCGGGTGGGCGTCCGGGGCCGGG